>NZ_DLJR01000006.1:0-39451 GCF_002484365.1 Empedobacter sp. UBA7611 | reverse complement strand
ACACTTCGTGGGATAGTGTCAAATGGGAAGAAGAAAATCCTATCAAATAAAAAAATCGGGATTTACCCGATTTTAGATTTTGCGATTACTTTGCGATAAAGTTCTTCGTATTGCGGAAGAATATTCGTTTTATCAAATCGTATCGCTTGTTCTTTTGCTTGATGACTAAATTCTGCCAAACGCTTGTCATCTTCTAAGATATAGATTGCTTTTTCTGCCATCATTTCGATATCTCCTACAGCACAAACAAAACCAGTAAGTCCATCAACATTTACTTCTGGAATTCCGCCTGCATTGGACGAAATGACCGGAACACTTGCTGCCATAGCTTCAAGCGCTGCCAAACCAAAACTTTCTTGTTCAGATGGTAAAAGGAATAAATCTGCGGCTTTCAAAACATCATTCAAATCACTTACCATTCCAAGACTTTTCACTTTATCTTGAATTCCAAATTCTTGAATCATTTGATCTGCCATATCCCATTCAGGACCTTCTCCAGCAATAATCAATTTTGATGGAATTTGTTTCTGAATCAAATTAAACGTTCCAATTACATCTTCAATGCGTTTTACTTTTCTCAAGTTTGAAGTGTGCAAAATTACCTTCTCTTTTGGTTGCGCAAAATTATCACGACAACACACACATTTCTCTGGCAAATATTGATCATTATCAATAAAATTCGGCACAACTTCTATCTCATTTGTAATATCAAATGCACATAAAGTATCTTGTTTCAAACTTTCGGAAACCGATGTTACGGCATCCGATTCGTTGATCGAAAATTCAACAGCCGTTTTATACACAGGATGTTTCCCTACCAATGTAATATCTGTTCCGTGCAATGTTGTTACAATTGGTAATTTATACCCTTTTCGCGCCAACATTTGCTTCGTAAAATATGCTGCATACGCATGAGGAATAGCATAATGTACATGCACCAAATCTAATTCGTAATGTAAAACCTTATCATATAAAATTGTGCTCAATGCCAAATCGTATGGCTGATATTGGAACAATGGATACGTTTCTACATGAATTCGATGAAAGTATATATTTGGTAATTTGATGTTTAATCTCGCAGGAACATTTGTGCTAAAAAAATGTACTTCATGACCTTTTTCCGCTAAATCCATTCCCAGTTCTGTTGCCACAATTCCACTCCCTCCGTAGGTTGGATAGCATACAATTCCTATTTTCATTCGCGATTTTTATTTAGACAAATTTAAGGTAAAATTGCTTCATAAATTACTTGTCGAATATTTTCTCGCACTTTTTTAATGGAAAGATAATTTGGCTCGACAGTTTCATTGACACGATTCGAAAGAAAAATATACACTATATTATATTTAGGATCAGCCCAAACCATCGTTCCAGTAAAACCTGTATGACCAAAACTTTCGGCTGATGGACCTATTTTAGAAGTTGTTTGCATTTTATCAAAACCTGCTCCACGATGAATTCCTTTGAATTTTTGTTTGGTAAATTCCGCCACCGTTTCTTGTTTCAAATAAACCTCATCACCATATTCGCCTCCATTCAAATATAGTTGCATCAATTTTGCTAAATCAATCGAGTTGGAAAATAAACCAGCATGACCAGCAATTCCGCCCATCATTGCAGCGCCTTGGTCGTGTACAAAACCATGAACGAGTTGATTTCTGTAGGTTTTGTCATATTCGGTTGGAATAATATCTTCTAAACTAAATTTTTCTTTTGGATTGAACGTTGTGCGATACATTCCCAATGATTGATAAAATTTCTCTTGTGTCAGTTGATTCAGATCTTTCCCAAAATCATTTTCTAATTTCTTTTTGAAAATATAATAACCTAAATCTGAATATTCATATGATTTACGACCTAAAGATGATTTATAAATATCTTCGTAAATCGTATCTTTTATAGAATTGATGATATAAATGTTATCCGTAACTTTTATTTGATGTTCTTCGTCTTGCTTTCTCGAATAGAAATCTAAATATAATCGCGCATTTTTTACATTGACCGTTTCATTGTAAAAACCAATCCAAGGTTTAAGACCAGCCTGGTGCGCTAATACTTCACGAACTTTTAAAGAAGATTTGTTCGAATTCTTCGCATCATTATCAATTTCTCCAATTGTTTGATCGAGGTTTAATTTTCCTTCGTTTACCTCCAACATCAACAAAGGCAACGTTGCCGTCACCTTTGTTACCGAAGCGACATCATATAAATCTGTCCACTCCACTTTTTTGGAAGAATTTTTATCTTGTGTTCCGAAGCTTTTATCATACACTATTTTCCCGTCTTTTGCGACTAAAATTTGCATTCCAGGCGTGTAATGATTTGCAATTGCTTCTTCGGCAAGTTTATCTATTTCTAAGAGTTTTTTTTTCCTAAATTCACATTTTCAGGTGCAGTAAATCCTAAACGTTTGATGTGTTTTGTTACAATTCCTTGCCCTTCTTTCAAGTTTTGATTGATATCTACCGGAAATGTTCCATCTGCATCAATTGCTCCAAAAATAACTTGCGCAGCAGCTGCTTGCGCATCTTTTGTATTTTGATAATGAACTGTAACCGCATCTAAATTTGATAAATCAAGATCTTTCAAACCATAAGGACTTGTGAATAATGAGAAGATTTTCTTTTTATCTTTTGGTAATGCTTTCAAAATTGCTTTCGAGTTATCTGACAATTTATATGGTTTGTAAACCGTTTCATTCGATAAAAACGCTCCCGAAATAATCACATCATAATCATTCAATAAATTGATCTGATTTGGATTTGAAATCTTCACCAACTCAACATTTGTATATTTTTGTAAATGTCTCAAAAATTGATCATAATCTGTTTGTTCAAGGGGAACAAAAGCTATTTTTTGATTCAATTTTTTAATTGGTAAAAGTTTGTGTTCATTCTTTACAACTGTCGAAGCTTTCTCAAAAATTTTAGTTGTTAACGCTAAATTTTCAGGAGAATTTAAATCTTCTAAAACATTTGCAGAATTTAAAGTTTTTATTTCATTTAAACCTGTAATATATTTTGCCATCAAAATTTTCTTCACACTTTCTTCTAAACGTGCTTCAGAAATCTGACCTTTATTTATTGCATCAATAATTTTTTGTTTCCCAACGTGTACATTTTGCGAAAACAATAAAATATCATTTCCCGCTACAAATGCTCTATAATCTACATCACCAGCAGGAAACATTTTTGCTACACCATCCATATTCAACGCATCTGTAATCACAATTCCTTTGAATTGTAATTCTCCTTTCAAATAATCTGTAATAATATTTTTAGATAAAGTTGAAGGTATTTTTGGATCTGGTTCTAAAGCTGGAACATTTAGATGCGCCACCATAATTGACTGTACACCTGCCTCAATCATTTTCTTGAAAGGTGCAATGTGATATTTCTCTAAATCTGCTTTATTATCTGGAATCAACGGCAAAACTTTGTGCGAATCTTGATCTGTATTTCCATGTCCAGGAAAATGTTTTGCAGACGATAATACGTTTTGCGCACGCATTCCATCCATATAAGCAATTCCTTTTTCTGCAACTCGATCTGGATTTGAACCAAAAGAACGATTCCCGATAATTGGGTTATTTGGATTAACATTGACATCAACTGAAGGTGAAAAATTAAACTGAACACCCATTCTGTTCGCTTGTATACCAATTTGTTTTCCAACTTGATACACCAACTTATTATTGCGTAGAGCACCAAGCGTCATATTCCAAGGAAAACGCTCCACTCCTTTCAAACGCATTGCCAATCCCCATTCTGCATCCATTCCAATTAACAATGGAATTTTAGAAATAGATTGAAATTTATTTGTCAACTCAATTTGATGAGCCGCTTGATCTTGCATAAAAATTAATCCTCCGATATGTTCTTCTTCAATTAATTTTTGAATATCATTCTCATGCGCAGCATCTCTGTTTGTGTAGGCTGCAACGATAAATAACTGGCCTACTTTATCTTCTAATGACATCGAATTGTACTTTTCGTCAACCCATTTCATCTGAATAGAATCTTTATACAATGGCGAAACTTGTTGTGCTTTCGAAGCGATAGGTAAAATAATTGTTAAGAATATGTATGCGATTACTCTTTTCATTCTGGAATAAATTAATTTTGCTTGTTTTTTCTTTTTTAGAAACATTTTTTAAAGGCCAATCGAGTTAGGATTGGTAAATTTATAGTAAATTGTCAAATTAAATAAATTTATATGAGTATTTTCAGTGTTGTACAGGATAGCATGTTGAATCATCCTGGACTAATAACTGTTTTTGGGGTTGCAGTAATTATTATGTTGCTACTTGATTTAGGTGTTTTTAATAAAAATGCGCACGCAGTTTCGAACAAAGAAGCGCTTACTTGGACCATCGTTTGGATTTCCTTGGCGATGATTTTTAGTGGAGTGATTTATTTCGTTTTTAAAGAAGCAGATGGACATGCATTTGCCATCAATAAATTTTCGCAATTCCAGGCGGCGTATTGGATAGAAAAAGCCTTATCCGTAGATAATTTATTCGTCTTCATACTCGTTTTTGGATTCTTTAAAATTCCAAAAGAATATCAACATAAAGTCCTTTTTTGGGGAATTTTAGGTGCTCTTCTTTTTAGAGCAATCTTTATTTTTGCAGGAGTTGAATTAATTAAAATGACTTATTTACCAGCTTTTTCTATTGGAGATTGGCACTTTAATCTTGGTGATGAAGCAACTCATGCAAATTTTGAAGCAAAACAATTCTTCCGTCCAAATGTCGTTTTAACACTGTTTGGTTTCTTCTTAATTGTCGCCGGAATCAAATCTTGGAAATCAAGTGATGATGATGAAAATCAAGATTTATCACAAAATTTTGGTGTTAAATTGGTACACAAATTCTTTAAAGTTACACCAAATTTTGATGGAGATAAATTCTTTTCTGTACAAAACGGAATTAAAATGGCAACACCACTTTTCGTCGCTTTAATGGTAATTGAAGTAACTGATTTGGTTTTCGCTGTAGATAGTATTCCCGCTATATTCGCTGTTGCTCCAGACGATCCTTTTATTCTATATTCATCTAATATTTTTGCAATTTTAGGACTACGATCGTTGTATTTCTTGTTGGCAAATTCAATGGATAAATTCAATAAACTACATTACGGCTTAGCGATTATTTTAAGTTTTATCGGAATTAAAATGATTATTATGCCATTCTATCATTTTGAATCGACAGTTTCATTATCAATCATTGGTGGAGTTCTATTAACAACAATTATTTGGTCGCTAATTTCGAATAAATCGGAAGTTAAGGAGTAGATTATTACTTCGAAATAAATTTAAAAAAGCCATTCTTACGAATGGCTTTTTTAAATTTTATACATCTCACTTTTTATCTTCTATTGGTAAATTAATAACTTTTTCTAAATCTCCATATTCATTGTAATTATAAATAAATCCATATTAGAATTATGAAGAAGATATTTTTCAATTTTGACTAATCTATTGTCTATATAATAAGCATTTTTATTTTAGTTGAATCTTTCATTTCAAACTCATCATATAAATATAATGGATGAGAATATTTTCCAAAACCATTATAATATTTTTTAACCATTAAATCTTTAGAATCTGTTTTTGTAACCGAGTCATTTTGAAATTTCTTTATGTTTTGTTACAACTAAATGTTGATAAAGCAACAAGAATGCATAAAAATTTAATCATATCAACAATGTTAACAAGCTTAAATTTATAAAAAAAACTCCAAAAATGGAGCTTATATTTCTATTCTTTATTTTTTCTCAACTTTCGCTGAACCAGATGCTGGAACTAATTTTTCTTTTGCAACATCTTTCACGTTTTTCAATTCAACGTTTACAGGCTCAATCAATGATTTTGTAGGACTTTCATTACCTCTGTGGCACATTACACATGTTACAACATTGATCATTTCAGGATTTTTTGCATTTTCCCAATTGAAATTCTTTGCGTTTATATCACGTGTCATCACAATCATATGACGTGCAAATTCCTTTTCTTTATTTGCATCACTTGCAAAATCCATCTTTTTAGTCTCAGGATTTTCGGCGTGGCAAAAATTACATTTCACACCTAAAGCAGCATTATATCCGCGCATCAAACCTTTCAAACTATCTTCTGAAATGTTTTGTGGTAACACTTTTAGGTTTTTCCATTCTGAACTTGAAATTGCTTTTCCTGTGTCAATTTGGCGAGAAGTTGTAAACGAAAAGATACTAAACATCAACGCTAAAACTCCTAAAAAAGCCATTATTCTATTTGTTTTCATTTGTTATAATCTTGTTTATACAAGGTAAAACAAATCTTAAATTGAATAAAGCCTTCATAAAAATTTGGAATAATTTTAAATAAAACCTTTAATGAATTAAAAATAGATCAATTAAAATCTCCAAACTAGTAAACGCGAAATTTTATTCCCTTGTTGCATATTTACAATTCGGTAATCTCTTACTTTTTCACGTTTCAAAATACCTTCCAAAATTCGAACATTTTCTTTCTTAGAAACCAATGTTGTAAACCATTTTACTTGATGTTTATAATCCGCACTTTCTTTTATCATTTTCGTGATAAACAGACGCTCTCCTCCTCTGCACCAAAGCTCAGAATTATTCCCACCAAAGTTTTGAATTGGTTTTTGATCAGATTTTTGACCTAAGTTTTTCAGTTTACGCATTGTTTGCTCCATCACTTCTTGGTTCGATCTAAAAAATGGAGGATTACAAATTGTAATATCAAATTTCTCGCCTTGTTTGATGATATTCTTGAAAATATTGTTTGGATTAAATTGCATTCTAATCTCAACTTTGTTACGTAATCGAGCATTTTTCTTTACAATTTCTTCTGCATTTTTGAAAGAAGCATAATCCAACTCTGCACCAACAAAGTTCCAATCGTATTCGTAATTTCCAATAATCGGATAAATACAATTCGCACCAACACCAACGTCCAAGACTTTTACATCTTTTCCACGTGGAATTACACCATCAAAATTTTCGCCCAAAATATCGGCAATGTAATGAATATAATCGGCGCGACCAGGAATTGGCGGACACAAATTATCTTTTGGCAATTCCCAATAATCGATGTCATAATATGTTTTCAACAACGCTTTGTTCAACGCTTTTACAGCTTCTCTATCCGAGAAATTAATCGTTGGTTCGTTCTCTTTATTGGGTTTGATATATTTGGAAAGTGGCGAATAAATCGCACACAATTTTTCGAAATTGTAAGGCGCTAAATGACGATTGCGCGAATGTAATTTTTTTAATTTACTCTTCTTTTCGGGAGTATTCATACAAAAATATTTATGCAAAAATAAGACAACCTTTGCAGTTTTCTGCAAAGGTTGTTTTTGAATTCGTTTATTTTAATTGTTTTTGTAGCGTTTCGATTTGTTTCAAAAGATGATGAATCACTTCTAAACCTTCTATATTAACGCCCAAATTATAATGAAATTCAATAAATCGTTCGATTAATTTCAAATCATTTTCTTCGATAAAATATTCTTGGTTACGCTCGTGCAAAACAACCAAATCATTTTTATACAAATCAATCACAAATTGAGGTTCAATCTGATGATATTTACTAAACTGAATAACAGATATCGTTACATTTTTCATGGTTTTAAGCTTTTTTAAGTGAACGTAATTTCTCGAATAATTCTTTCTCTTCTGCTGATAAATTAGTTGGAATTTTTACAGAAAATGTTACATACAAATCTCCAAATTGATCATCTTTCTTATAAATTGGCAAACCTTTTCCTTTCAATTTCACCTTTTTATTATTCTCTGTTCCTTCTTTTATCGGGACTTTTACTTTTCCAGAAAGCGTATCAATCATAGCTTCTCCACCCAAAATCGCATCGTATAAGTCAATCTCAACAATGGTAGATAAATCTGCTCCATTGATCTCAAACGATGTATTATTTTCGATATGAAACGTGATATACAAATCTCCATTTGGCCCATTGTTATAACCTTTTCCTCCGTGACCTTTTATCTTGATTGTTTGTCCATCTTCTACTCCAGCCGGAATTGTAATTCGAATATTTTTACCATTCACCGCAAAAGTTTGTTTGTGCGAAGTCAATGTATCTGTCAAATTTAGTGTCAAACTGGCATTTACATCTTGCCCTTTATAACCTGTTGATCTACTTCTACCTTCACGTCCAAACATCGAACTGAAAAAATCTGAATAACCATCGAAATCACCAAAACCTTCAGCTCCATCAAAATCGCTATTACTATATTGATATTGTTGCTGTTGTTGCTGACGAGCTTTCTCATATTCTTCACCATGTTGCCAATTTTCTCCATATTTATCGTATTTTTTACGTTTTTCTGGATCGCTCAACACTTCGTTTGCTTCGTTTAATTCTTTAAATTTCTGTGCAGCTTCATCGTTATTTGGATTAAGATCAGGATGATACTTACGCGCCAATTTCCGATAAGCTTTTTTTATCTCATCTTGTGATGCGGTCTTTTGCAGACCTAATGTTGTATAATAATCTATAAAAGCCATAGTAATTAATAAGTTTGTGTCATAATTTAATCAAAATCAGTTCCAATTTTTTCAAAACTGACAATACGACTTATTCTTTTTACTCATTATAAAATTTTTAATATTTTATCTAAAATGAATAAATTTATTATGATTAATTTATTCATTTTCAAAAATAATTTGGATATATTCAAAAAAAACAATTATTTTTCATTTATAAAAGAAGGTTATGAATAGAAGAAATTTTTCGAAAAATATATTAATTGGATCTGCAGTTGGTGATGCATTAGGAGTTCCTGTTGAGTTTAAAAGTAGGCAATATTTACAGCAAAATCCCGTGACAGATATGATGGGTTATGGAACATACAATATGCCTCCAGGCACTTTTTCTGACGATAGTTCGATGATGTTTTGCTTGGCAGAATCGTTGTGCAATGGTTATAATTTAAATGATATTGCAGAAAAATTTCAGATGTGGATGCATGAAGGTTATTGGACGGCTGACGGAGAAGTCTTTGATGTGGGAATTTCTACACGAAAAGCAATAAATCGTTTACGAGTTGTAAAAAATCCAACCGAAGCTGGTTCTACATCTGAATCTGATAATGGAAATGGATCGTTAATGCGTATTCTTCCTTTAGCAATTTTCACGAAAGATTTATCGATTGATGAACGTTGTGAAATAGTCAAAGAAGTTTCTTCTATCACGCATGCGCACAATCGTTCTGTTTTGGCGTGTATTTATTATATTGAATTTGCGTTGAATGTTTTGGATTCCGAAAATTTAGAAGAAGCTTATCTGAATACAAATTTTTGGTTAAAATTATTCTTAGAAGAAAATGAAATTTATAAAAACGAATTTCCATATTTCGAACGAATTTTAAACGGAAAACTAATAGATTTAAAAGAAGATGAAATTAAATCAACTGGTTATGTTATGGATAGTTTAGAAGCTTCTATTTGGTGTTTATTGCATACAAATTCATATAAAGATTGTGTTTTGAAAGCTGTGAATTTAGGACATGATACCGATACAATTGCTTGTATTGCTGGTGGAATTGCAGGGATTTATTATGATGCAGAAACAATTCCGACCAATTGGATTGAGCAATTAGCGAGAGTGGATGATATTTTGCATTTAGCAGAACAATTGGAAGAAAAATATGAATTTTAGAAAGCTTGAACTATTCTAAATTCACCAAAAACATTTTCGTAAATTTGCAAAATGGAAAGTCAAAAAAATAATCCATTACACGGAAAACGTTTAGACGATATTATCGAAGAATTAGTAATTTATTACGGCGGTTGGGAAGGTTTGGGAAATCAAATTAACATCAGATGTTTTAATGATAATCCAAGTTTGAAATCATCGTTGAAATTTCTTCGAAAAACAGATTGGGCACGTGCAAAAGTAGAAGAATTGTACATCAAAAAAATTGCAAAATAATGAGTGCAACTATTCTTGAAGAAAAGATTTTTATTGATTCTGAGCTCTTAACCAATATCGAAGAAGAAAGTCAGGTTATTATACATTGTTGTATGGCGGCAGATGAATATGCAAATGCTGCACGTATTTGGCCTTCTACTTTTATTATTGATAATCAATCAGGAAAACGTTGTCAATTGGTTTTTGCGGATGGAATTACAATGTATCCAAATTGGACGTATATCGAAGAAGGTTCGTCTCTTCATTTCACTTTAATTTTTAATGGTTTGCCAAAAAGTTGTCAATCATTTGATTTAGTCGAAATTATTCCGCAAGCTGGAGGATTTGAATATCGAAAAATAAATCGAAATAAAAGCGATGTTTATCACGTCGAATTTTCAGAATAAATTAAAAAAAAATGCGTTTCAAATGAAACGCATTTTTTAATAATATAAACTGTATTTTTTATTGAATTACTCCAATATCATTTCGATAATATTCGTAATCAAAATGTACTTTTTTGATGTTTTCGTAAGCAGTTTCACGTGCTTCTTCTAATGTATTTCCTAATCCAACTATGTTGATTACGCGTCCACCAGAAGTAACAATTTGTTCACCTGATAATTTTGCACCAGCAATAAAATTAGGACAAGTTACATTTTCTAAACCACGAATCTCAAAACCTTTGTCGTAATTTCCTGGATATCCTCCCGAAACCATCACCACACAACACGCATGTTGATTTTTGAAAGTCAAGTCAAAATCTTCTCCTTTAATTGCTTTATTTACAACCTCAGCCAAATCATTTTCTAACAAAGGTAAAGTTGTTTGCGTTTCTGGATCGCCCATTCTTAGGTTATATTCCAACAAATAAACACCTTTTGTTGTAATCATTAATCCAAAGAAAATAACACCTGCAAACTCTAATCTTTCCTTAATTAAACCACATTTTGTTGGCTCCATAATTTCTTCTTCGAACATTTTGAAATGCTCTTCCGTAAACAATGGATTTGGAGCGATAACGCCCATTCCACCAGTATTAAGACCAGTTTCTCCTTCACCAATTTTCTTGTGATCTTTTGCCGAAACAAATGGAACGATTTTTTTCCCGTTAAAGAAAGACAAAATAGAGGCTTCAAAACCTTCTAAATATTCTTCAATAACCACTTCGTTTCCTGCATCACCAAAGGTTTTATCTTCCATGATATCCAAAACAGCTTGTTTTGCTTCTTCAAAATCTTGGCAGATAATAACTCCTTTTCCAGCCGCTAAACCAGAGGCTTTCACTACAATTGGATAATCTTGTGTTTTCAAATAATCAATCGCCAACATTGGTCCTTGAAAATTTTTATATTTTGCTGTTTTCACACCATATTTATCCATAAAATCCTTCGCAAAAGCTTTAGAAGCTTCTAATTGCGCAGCTGCTTTATGAGGTCCAAAAACATTTAAATTCTCTTTCTGAAAAATATCAACGATACCTTCTGCTAATTCAGCTTCTGGTCCAACAAAAGTTAAATCGATTTGATTTTCTTTCGCGAAATTTTTCATTTCTTCAATCGAAGAAACTGAAACGTTTGTTCCGATTTGAGCTGTTCCTGCATTTCCTGGAATAAAAAACAATTCTAAATCTTGTCCTTTTTGCTTGAAATCTTCAGCAAACTTCCATCCTATTGCATGTTCACGACCACCTGAACCGATTACTAAGATGCGAGTTGCGGTTTGCGATTCGCGGTTTGCGCTATTATTTTGTTCCATTGTTTTTCTTTGTTAAATAGTTTTGAAAATTTTTATTCATTCTACAATAATGATCAATTAATTCTAAAGCTTCATTTAATTCTGACTCTGTTATATAATTCAACTCAAAAGCTATTATTAATTGAGCTTCAACCTCAAAATCAGAACCTTTTGAAATAGATAGAAAATTAATCATTTGCTGATTTGAATTTCTTCCAGAACCTTCTGCGATATTTGAAAGAATTGAAACAACTGCTCTTTTTATTTGAACAGTTAATCCATACTTTTCTGATTCTGGAAATTTATTAGAAAGATTATAAACCAGTCTTAAAATTTCCAAACTTTTTTGCCATATGTCTAAATTTCTATAACTTCTCATTTACACTAAGTTAATCTTAAATTCCAACATCGCAAAACGAATATCGCATATCGAATTTTAGTGCATAAAATGTCTCATTCCTGTGAAAACCATCGGAATTTCGCGTTCATTACAAGCATCGATAGACTCTTGATCTTTGATTGATCCTCCTGGTTGAATAATTGCTTTAATTCCATTTTCTGCTGCAAAATCAGCTACATCACGGAAAGGGAAAAATGCATCTGAAGCTAAAACTAAATCATCTTCCACTTTTTCTTTTGCACGTGCAATCGCTTGTTGAGCCGCCCAAATACGATTCGTTTGACCTCCACCGATTCCGTAAGCTTGACCATTTGTCGCTACAACAATCGCGTTAGATTTTACCCATTTTACAATTTTTTGAGCAAAAACTAAATCCGTCATTTGTTTTTCAGTTGGCTGAATTTCAGTCACCACTTTTAAATCTGTTGAAAATTGATTATCTGTCGACTGAACAATTAATCCTCCATCAACTTTTACGTAAGTTACTTTATCCGACACAGGATTCTTCACTTTGATGATACGTAAATTTTTCTTTTGTTTAAAAATTTCTAACGCTTCTTCTGTAAATGAAGGTGCAATTACAATTTCTAAGAAAATTTTATTTAATTCAACCGCAGTTTTTCCATCAACTTCTCTATTGAAAGCGATGATTCCACCGAAAATTGACATTGGATCACATTCATACGCTTTTTCATAAGCTTCTAAAACATTCTCTCCAATTGCCACTCCACAAGGCGTTGAATGTTTCACTGCACAACAAGTTGTTTCCTCAAATTCTGAAACCACTTTATAAGCCAAATCCATATCACGAATATTGTTGAAAGAAAGTTCTTTTCCTTGTAAATATTCGAAATCTTTCATTGCGCCATTTTTCGTTTTATCAACATAATAAGCTGCTTTTTGATGTGGATTTTCTCCATAACGTAAATCCATCACTTTCTCGTAAGAAGACTCTAAAAATTGAGGAAAATCTTCTCCTAAAATGTAAGTAGAAATCGCCGCATCATAAGCAGAAGTTAAGTTGAATACTTTACCAGCACATAATTTACGCGTTTCGATAGAAGTTGAACCATTCTCACGAATTTCATTCATCACTACTTCATAATCATTCACATCCGTTACAACTGTTACATCATAAAAATTCTTTGCAGAAGAACGTAACATTGATGGACCACCGATATCAATAAATTCAATCATTTCCGCTTCAGAAAGACCTGTATTCATCTTTTCGAAGAAAGGATAAAGATTTACAATAACGATATCAATTGGGTTAATTCCATGTTCCGCAATTGTTGCCATATGATTTTCGTCCGAACGACGCGCCATAATACCACCATGAATTGCAGGATGTAAAGATTTTACGCGACCATCTAAAATCTCAGGAAAACCAGTTACATCTTTTACTTCTGTAACTTCGATTCCGTTGTCTTGTAAATGTTTGAATGTTCCTCCAGTTGATAAGATTTTGTAATCTTGTTCAACCAAGAATTTTGCAAATTCTAACAAGTTCGACTTGTCCGAAACACTTATTAGCGCTTGTTTTTGCATTGTGTTTAGTTTTTAAAGTTTATTGTTTGTTTACTATTTTATTGGAAATGAAAAACCTCAATGTACACAACATTGAGGCATTCTATATTTTATGCTTCGCTGATTTGCTTGATTGCCTTAATGTAGATTTCACTTTCTACCTCAGCAACTTTACGCTGTAAATCTGCTACTTCATCACCTTCTTCAATTTCAAAAATTCCTTGACAAATAATTTGTCCTTCGTCTACACCAGCCGTTACAAAATGTACAGTTGCTCCTGATGTTTTTTCACCAGCTTCTAAAACTGCTTTGTGAACTTTCGCGCCATACATTCCTTTTCCACCAAATTTTGGTAATAATGCAGGATGAATATTAATCATTTTCGAGCCCCATTTCGAGGTAAATTCTGGAGATAATATGGTTAAAAAACCTGCCAAAACAATTAAGTCGATTTCTTCTCCTTCTAAATTATGTTCGGCATCTTCCGAAAAAGTTTTTCGGTCTAAGACATACGTTCGGATATCTTTATCCAACGATCGTTCTATTGCATAACAGTCGCGGTCTGCCATTACCATCGAAATCTCGACATTTGGTAACGTTCCGTCTTCAACTGCATCAATAATATTTTGAAGATTTGTTCCGCCACCGGAAACAAATACAGCTATTTTCATGTTTGTTTGTAAGTAATCTTGTTTGTTTTACAAAGATAAGATTTTAGTTGAAGCAAGCCGAAAAATATAACTTGGATTTAATTTATTTATTAATGATTTATTCACAATTAAAAATAAAAAAGGCTATCTCTTATCGAAATAGCCTTTTGAAAATATTTTTTAGTGACCTTGAGTTCCATCAACTCCATGTGCGTGTCCGTGAGATAATTCTTCCTCAGTTGCTGGACGAACATTTAAAACTTCAACTTCAAATTCTAATGTTTTTCCTGCCATTGGAGGATTCAAATCTGCAATTACAGCCTCTTCTGTTACCTCTACAACTGAAGCACGGAATTGATTTCCTGCATCATCAGTCAAAGGTAAAATTGCTCCAACTGGTGGTAATCCAGACTCTTTGAACATATCTAAAGGTAATTGAGCAATAGCTTCTTCTACTCTTTCACCATATCCTTCTGCTGGAGTAATTACGAATGATTTTTTATCTCCAACTGCTAATTCTTTTAATTCTTCTTCAAATTTTGGAATCATCATTCCAGCTCCGAATAAAAAAGTTAATGGCTCTTCTGCATTTGATTGTTCTACAAATACTTTTTCACCATTCGCTTCGATGGTATGTAATGAGTAGTTTACTGAAACTACATTGTTGTTTTCTATTGACATAAATTGTAAGTTATGGATGCTAAAAAAAAGCGTTCATTTTTAATACTTATCTTTTAACAACAATTATTCCTTTCGAATAATTTGACCAATTTTGTCAGTTATTTAGATTTTTGAACTGACAATTTTTATTTAATCTATAAAAAGTAATGCTTTTTTGATGTCTTCATAACCAATTTCACCATTGAAATAATCGTAAATTGGTTTTAAAACTTTATTCTCTTCAAATTCGATTTCACTATAAGCCAATCGAACTTTATCAATAACTTTGTCAGAAGGTTTAAATTTTGAATAATCCAAATCAGGCTCACTTTTTTTGATTTTACCAATATGATCGACAATTGCTGAAGTAGTTAACCCTCTTTTCTCTGCGATTTGATCCAAAGACAAACCTTCTTTCACATATTCTAATGTAATTTCGTAAGTCGATTTCTTTTGTCCTTTTTCTTTGGTTTTATTCTTTTCGATATTTTTTGCAATTTGTTTTTTATCCAAAGTTCCACCAGAATATCGGATAAAAGCAGCCCAAGAGTTTTGCAATTCTTTTTCATCTAGAAACTCATCCATTTCATTCGATAAAACCTGAAAACGTCTATCTGCCTTCATTGCAAGTGAATCAATTTCTAAAGCTGTTTGATTCAATCCGTGTAACATCAACGAATTTAAATCTCGTAAACGTGAAAGTGCAACATACCCTTGTCCTTTTTCGAACGCTTTTGATAGATCTATAAACGCAGAATCTAACGTCATTCCTTGCGATTTATGAATTGTAATCGCCCAAGCCAAACGCAGCGGAACTTGTGTGAATGAAGCCAATGCTTTTCCGCTTTCGTCCTCTATTGCCCACGTTTCTGGTTTTGCAACGTAAAATTCTCCATCTAATGTTTTGATAATTGGCTCATCTTTTTCAGTATACCCCGAAACATTTCCAAGCGTTCCGTTTACAAAACCAACTTCGAAATTGTTACGAACAAACATCACTTTCGCTCCTATCTTCAATTCTAAAACTTCTTCTGCTAAAACAGATTTTTTAAGAACCTCAACCAAAGCTGGATTTCCCGCAACTTTTGCTTCAAATGTTTTGGAAGAAGAATCAATATTAATCAATTGACCTTTATTAATTCGGTCCACATCCATATTATGTGTATACAAACGAGTTTGTGAATCTATTTCATCTGGAAAATATTCGATTCGAGTTTCTAATAAATCAACTGTTTTTTGCGAAATATTCCCCGAACGAATTTCATTCAAAATATCATTCAATGCATTATTTGTTTGACGATATTGCTCTGTCAAATAACAAATATGCACTTTTGCTTGAACCCAAGCATCGGACATAAAACAGAATTTATCTTTCGATTCTTCCCACTCTTCACCAATCGGCGGTAACTGAAAAAAATCTCCCGAAAAAATTACTTGAACACCTCCAAAAGGTTCATCGTTTTGTTTAAAAAATTTCAATACATAATCAACCGCATCCAACTGATTTCGATGCAACATCGAGATTTCATCAATAATTAAGACTTTTACTTTGTCCATTTTATCACGGAAATATTTCTTGTCGCGAAGTGAAGCCAAATATCGATCAGAAACATAATCTTTTATTCCAATTCCAGCCCAAGAATGTATCGTTTGACCATTCATGTGCGTCGCAGCAATTCCCGTAGAAGCCGTTATAGCAACAGGAACGCCATGTTGTTTAAGATATTGAATGTATTGATTTAACACATAAGTTTTTCCGGCACCCGCAGAACCTGTTAAAAATACATTTCGACCAGATTTTAGAATTGCCAAAGCCTTTGATTGTTGCATAACTTATGAGTGAATTTGGAGTTTTTTGAATGAAATGCAAAGATACGAAGATTGAATGAAGTGAGAAAATTATAAATATTCTAAATAATCCCACCCATATTTAGCTAAAAATAGTGAGTTTTTTTTGAGTGACGATTTTACAACTTTGTAATACAAGAACTCAAAAAAACTAGTACCATGAATTTATCATCAAGTGGACCTTTTATTGATTGCATATTTTGATGATAAAATAAAAAACATTGAAAATGATTTTGAGCCTTATGCAGAAGCCTTTTTAACGGATGCCCCTAATCAACAAGAGTTATATGACAGAGCTGAAAACAATAAAATGACTTTATATGATCGTATTAATTATCAGTTAGAAAAGTTTGTGCAAAAATATGATGATAAAAATTCGGATATTGGAATTGAACAAATGTATCAACAACATGACGCAAAAGTACTTGAATATTCAAAAGATAATCCTTTGTTAGAGCCAATTCATGGAATTTCTTTGTACGATTATGCTGCAGGAGTTGTGAAAATTGGTTCTAATATTCCGGAAGTAGATGTATTAAAGGCTTTGGGAGTTGATAAACCACAATGGGACGAAGCAAGTTTGATTTGGAATCAACGAATGAAACAAGATACAGAAATGACTGTGATGACGTTGTACAGCCAATATTTCACGAAAATTGATAAACATCCAACATTAGGAAATAACGGAAATCTTTCTGCTGATACAGCCTCAAATCCAAACTTAGAACATTTGAAAACGGACGAACATTTCTTCTATGATTTAGCTGCCGAAAGAGATGCTGCAATAAAAGTTGGAAAAGATGGTGCGCAATATATTTTGGATAAATACGGAATTGGAATTATAGATTTTCAGGCGCAAGCTGTGGTTTGGACGCGTTCTGGAAATTATTCTTCGATGATTACTTATCAAATGGAAAAGAAAGAAGAATATTTGAAACAATTTCAAAATGAAATGTGCGGAACAATCGCTGACGATATCGAGTTTTAGTGCTCAACCTAAATTAACACATAAAAAAACCGGATAAGAAATCTTATCCGGCTTTTTTAAACTATTTAATCTACTATTTCAATATAATTTTGTCAGCACCTTCTTGAATTTCTCCAATCAACGCACTTCCATCAATAATATTCAATACTTTTTCAGCATCAGTTTGGTCAACGATGACAACCATTCCAACACCCATATTAAATGTTCCAAACATTTCGTTTTCTGCAATTCCTCCGCGTTTAGCTAATTCTTGCATCACTGTTGGTACATTTATTTTTGCTTTTTCTATTACAGCAGTTAATCCGTCATTTATAATACGAGGAACATTCTCGATTAATCCACCTCCTGTAATATGAGCAATTCCAGACATTTCGATTCCAGCATCTTTGATTTTGAAAATATCATTTTGATATAATTTTGTTGGAACTAATAATGTTTCGAACAAAGGTTTACCTTCAAATTCTTCGTTAAAATCTGGGAAAACTTTACGAACCAAAGAGAATCCATTCGAATGGAAACCACTTGATGGTAACGCAATAATTACTTGTCCAGCTTTTATTTTAGAACCATCGATAATTTCATCTCGTTCTACTACTCCAACACAAAATCCAGCAACATCATAATCACCAACTTGGTACATTCCTGGCATTTCTGCTGTTTCTCCACCAATTAATGCTGTTCCAGTTTCTTTACACGCTTGTGCAATTCCACCTACAATTTCTGCTGCGATATCAGAATCTAATTTTCCACAAGCTAAATAATCTAAGAAAAATAATGGTTTTGCTCCATGACACAAAATATCATTTGCACACATCGCGAAACAATCAATCCCAACTGTATCGTAAACTTTAGAATCTAAAGCCACACGTAGTTTAGTTCCTACACCATCGGTTCCTGATACCAAAACAGGATTTTTGTAACCTCCTAATTGGTAAAATGCACCAAAACTTCCAATTCCATTCAACACGTTTGAATTGTGTGTTGCTGCAACTGCATCTTTAATTTTCGATACCGTTTGATAACCTTCTTCCTTATCTACTCCGGCTTGTTTATATGTATTGCTCATTTTTAATTATGATTTGATAATGATGAATTATGAATTTAGTTTTTGTTTACTTGTGAGAATGATGCTTTTCAATAATTTCAAAACTTCTGTACTATCAGAAAATATTTTATAAAATAATTTTTCTTCAAGATAATTACTTTTAAATAATAATTCTAACCAATAAAGTGTTTCGTCACATTCTTTTTGAGCGATTGATAATTTATGTATAAAATCTTTCGTACTTTCAGCATTCTGAGATTCTCTAACCAAAGCACCAATAGCTGTACCGCTTCTCAAAAGTTGTTTACTTAAAACATACTCATTTTTGTTTTGTAAATCTTTCGATAGTTGAATGATGCTTAAAGCTAAGTCAAATGATTTTTCTTTCAAGATATTCGCCATAATTCATCATTCATAATTAATAATTTAATCTATATGCAAAGGTTTTACCTCTTTACATTCTTCATTAGAATAATTTACGGGATATTTTTCTGTAAAACATCCAAAACAATGTTCTTTACTTCCTAATAAATCAATCAGATTATCAACTGTTAAGAAATCTAACGAATCGACATTCAAATAATCTTCAACCTCTTTAATTGACTTATTTCCTGAAATTAAATCTGCTTTAGAAGGCATATCAATTCCTAAATAACAAGGTGCAATAATTGGAGGCGAAGCAGAACGGAAATGAATTTCTTTTGCTCCTGCTTCTTTTAAGATTTTGATTAAAAGTTTCGAAGTTGTTCCACGTACAATAGAATCATCTAAAACAACCAAACGTTTTCCTTTGATTTTATTTTTGATGGGATTCAATTTTAAGTTGACCACACGTTCACGCATTTCTTGTGAAGGAACGATAAACGAACGCGACATATAACGATTCTTAATCAAAATTGGTTCGTAAGGAATACCCGAAGCTTCTGAATAACCAATTGCAGACGGAATTCCAGAATCTGGAACACCAATCACAATATCGGCATCAACAGGAGATTGTTCGTATAATTTTCGACCAGATTCTACACGTAAATCGTAGATTTCATTTCCTTCGATATTCGAGTCAGGACGTGCAAAATAAATGTACTCAAAAGCACAAATATTACGCTGCGTTGGTTGATTTAATGAATAAGATTTCAAACCTTGTTCATTTACAACAATCAATTCACCTGGCTCTACATCACGGATAAATTCAGCTCCGACAGCGTCTAATGCACATGTTTCTGAACAGAAAACATAGGCATCGTCCAATTTTCCTAAACATAAAGGACGAATACCATTTGGATCGCGAAAAGCTGCCATTTGATTATTCGCTAATAACAAAACCGAATAAGCTCCTTTTACCTTTTCTGTACCTTTCTGTATAGCTTCTACAATATCTAAATGCGAATATTTTTGAATAGAACGTAATAAAACCTCCGTATCCGAAGTTGCTAAAAATGGTAAACCTTCTGCTTCTAATTCAGCTCTTAATGCTTCAACTTCAATTAAATTTCCGTTATGAGCAATAGAGAAATGAGGTTTTCCATAAATATTGTACGTGTAAAGTGGCTGAATGTTACGACGACTTCCACCTCCAGCAGTTGTGTAGCGTGTATGTCCAATCGCAGCATTTCCTTGGTATTCTTCAATCTCGGCTTCCATTGTTTTGAAAACGTCTAATACCAATCCTGTTTTTTTCACCGTTTTAATGTTTCCATCTTTCAAGAAAGAAACACCACACGCTTCCTGTCCACGGTGTTGAAGCGCAAATAAACCAAACTGTGCAATAGAATATGTGTTGATATTATTTGGCGAATAAACCCCAAAAACACCACATTCTTCGTTTACACTATCCACAGTATCGGCTGCATATTTTTTTAATAAATTTCTTTCGTAGAAATTCGTTAAATATTCAGCTTTTAATTGGCTTTTATGTAATTTTTTATCAATCATTATAGAATGAAAAAAATGTTTATTTTAAAACTTCTGTCAAACGATTATATACTTCGTGATAAGCTTCTGAAACATCACCTAAATCACGACGAAAACGGTCTTTATCTAATTTTTTTCCTGTTTCAACATCCCATAAACGACATGTGTCTGGAGAAATTTCGTCAGCTAAAATGATATTACCATCAACATCTTTACCAAATTCAATTTTAAAATCAGCTAAAATTAATCCAGCTTTTAAGAACAATTCTTTCAACGCTTCGTTAATTACTTCTGTTTGTGTGTACATTTCATCTAACTCATCATATGTTGCAGCTCCTAATAAAACCGCATGATGATCGTTGATTAATGGATCTCCTAATTCATCTTTTTTGTAACAGATATCAAAAATTGTAACTGGAGATTTCGCTCCTTCTTCTAATCCTAAACGTTGAGCCATAGACCCAGCTACATAGTTGCGCACAACCATTTCAATTGGAATAATTGATACTTTTTTCACCAATTGCTCACGATCATTCAACTGCTCGATGAAATGAGTTTTAACTCCTTTTTCAATCAAATAGTTGAAAATTAAAGTCGAAATTTTGTTGTTCATTTCTCCTTTGTCCTCAACAGTTCCGCGCTTTTGTGCATTAAATGCAGTTGCGTCATCTTTGTAATAAACAATTACTTTGTCTGCTTCCTCTGTTGAGTAAACTTGTTTTGCTTTCCCTTCGTAAATGAAGTCTTTTTTTGTTAAGCTCATCGTTGTTTGTTTTTTTCGAAGCTCGATTTTCGAAATTCGAAGTTAAAATTCATCTAACTTCTAGTTTCTAGTTTCTAACTTCATTACATCGTTTTTTTTTGTTTTGTTTGAAATGAAAAAGTCCACTTCGTGTTTGTTGTTTGTTTTGAAAATTAACTTGTTCAAGGTTAACTTTCGAGATTAATTTCGATTGGTTCAGGATCGAAATTGGTATTAGTTTGTTGTTTGTTTTTTTACTTAGTATTTAGATGTTAGATATTAGTATTTAGATTTTTTTCTTATACCTTATTTCTAGCTTCTAAATTCCTTATTTTTATTTCAATGTCAAGCTGAATTTAGTTCAGCTTCTCACTTTTTTAGAATGAGTTCCTGAAACAAGTTCAGGATGACTCAATCTTTATTTTTAAATTGTCATTCTGAATGAAGCTTTAGCGTAATGAAGAATCTTTTTAGATTCCTCGACAAGCTCGGAATGACTTTTTTTTATTTCAATGTCAAGCTGAATTCATTTCAGCTTCTCACACGCTTTAGGATGAGCTCCTAAAACGAGTTCAGGATGACTCAAACTTTATTTTTCAATTGTCATTCTGGATGAAGCTTTAGCGTAATGAAGAATCTTTTTTTAGAAGTTAAATTTTCTAATATCTAACTTCTAATATCTCAAATCTATATTTTATCCTCTAAAATACTCCACCGCATTTTTGAAGATATTCATATATCCATTTCCTGGAATGTTCTTGAATAATCCTTCTTCGTAACGCTCTGGATGTCCCATTCGTCCGTAAACTTTTCCACAAGGCGATACAATTCCTTCTACCGCAAACGTAGATCCATTTGGATTATAAGGCATTTTTCCAGCTAATTTTCCATCCAAATCTACAAACTGAGTTGCGATTTGTCCTTTATCAATTAACTTTTCTAATTCAACCTCATTTGCTACGAAACGACCTTCTCCATGCGAAAATGGAATCCAGAATTCTTGACCTTCCATTCCTTTTAACCAAGGTGAGTGCGATTTATTCACTCTCACTTTCGCTAATTGTGTAATGTGACGACCAATTTCATTGAACGTTAATGTTGGTGTATCTTCTTCTAAATCTTGAATACGTCCATAAGGCAATAATCCTGATTTAATCAATGCTTGAAAACCATTACAGATTCCTAAAACCAAACCATCGCGCTCTAATAAATTGTGAATTGCATTTTTGATTTTCTCATTGCGTAAAACCGTTGCAATAAATTTACCTGATCCATCTGGCTCATCAGCAGCTGAAAAACCTCCTGGTACAAAGAAAATATTGGCTTGATTGATTTCATTTACAAAAGCATCAACTGATTCTTCAACATCTTGTTGTGTTAAATTACGGAAAGGCAAAGTCGAAACGATTGCTCCTTCTCTACGGAACGCTTTTGCTGAATCATATTCTGAATTTGTTCCTGGGAAAATTGGAATGAAAACTTTTGGGTTTTCTACTTTATGATCGGCGAAGGCAAAACAAATTTGTTCTGCTTTTAAATCTTTTTCCTCAACAACAGTTTCAGTAGTTGATTTATATGGAAACAATGAATTGAATGTTTCTTTCCATTGTTGTTTTAATTCAATCAAATTAATTTCTTCTCCATTAAAGTTGAACGAAGTTGAATCATTTGTCTGACCTAAAACATGATAATTTTGAGCGATTTCAGCAGGAATATTTAAATCATCTGAATGTTCAATTACAATCGAAGCTGGATAATATTTTGCTACATCTAAATCAGTTTTGATTTCAAATCCGATTTCATTACCAAAAGCCATATTCGCTACAGTTTCTGCAATTCCACCAAATTTAACCGTCATCATTGATTTTACATCAGCATTAATTGTTCCGATAAAATCAAAAATAGCTTTTGTATTTGCTTCGTCGATTAAATAATCTTCTGTTAATGTTGGAATAAAAACTGAAAGTTTAGAATTCTTTTCAACTAAAGTTCCTTGTACAATTTTTTCAGCCAAAGAAGGCGCAACTGCAAAAGAAATCAACGTTGGCGGAACATCAATATCTTGGTAAGAACCAGACATCGAATCTTTACCTCCAATTGCAGGAATTCCGAACTGTTTTTGTGCTTCAATCGTTCCTAATAAAGCCGCAAATGGTTTTCCCCAACGCGTAGCTTCATCACGTAATTTTTCAAAATATTCTTGAAAAGTTAAACGAATATCAGCGTAATTTCCACCAGCAGCAACAATTTTTGTCATCGAATCAATTACCGCAAAATAAGCTCCGTGATAATTTGACCAACGAGAAATTGTAGGATTGTAACCAAATGAAGCAATAGAAACTGCATTTGTAAATCCGTCTGTTGGGAATTTTTGTACCGAAACATCTTCTGGTGTATCCATTGTTTGTCCACCAAAAGCATTCAAAATAGTAGAACGTCCAACGTTATTGTCAAACATTTCTACCATACCTTTTTGCGACGCATGATTTAACTCTTGCATCATTGCAATAAACGCTTCTTTATTGAAGGCTTTATTCTCAAAAGGATTTGTATATTCTTCGTCCGTAACTTCGATTTTAGCTTGTTTACGAACGCCATTTGTATCTAAAAATTTACGGTCTAATTCAACAATTTTTGTTCCTTTCCAAACCAAAGTCATTGTATCATCTCCCGTTACCTCAGCAACACAAGTCGCATCAAGATTTTCTTCTTTTGCTAATGAGATAAATGTTTCCACATCTTTAGCCTCAACCGCAACAGCCATACGTTCCTGAGATTCAGAAATCGCTAATTCTGTTCCGTTTAATCCAGCATATTTCAATGGAACTAAATCTAAATTAACATTAATTCCGCGTGCAATTTCACCAATTGCAACAGAAACACCTCCTGCTCCAAAGTCATTACATTTTTTGATTAATGCTAAAACATCTGGATTACGGAATAAACGTTGAATTTTACGTTCAACAATTGCATTTCCTTTTTGAACTTCTGCTGATAAATCGTCTAATTTAAGACCATCGTGTGTTTTAGATGAACCAGAAGCTCCTCCTACTCCATCACGACCTGTTGCTCCTCCTAATAAAATAATTCGGTCACCTGCAACTGGTTCTTCACGACGAACATATTCTTTTTTTACAGCTCCAGCCACAAAACCAACTTCCATGCGTTTTGCTTTGTACCCTTCGTCATAAATTTCTTTCACAAAAGTTGTCGCTAAACCAATTTGATTTCCGTACGAACTGTATCCATTTGCTGCTTCTTTCGAGATTTTACGTTGTGGTAATTTACCTGGTAACGTTTCTTCAATTTTCTCTAAAGGATTTGCAGCTCCTGTAATACGCATCGCTTGGAAAACGTAAGAACGTCCACTCAAAGGGTCGCGAATTGCTCCACCAACACATGTCGAAGCTCCACCAAATGGTTCCACTTCTGTTGGGTGATTATGTGTTTCGTTTTTGAATTGTAATAACCATTCTTCTTCAACACCATCTACATCGATTGGAACGACAATAGAACATGCATTGATTTCTTCTGAAACATCAATATTTTTTACAACTCCTGTACGAGAAAGATATTTCCCCATCACAGTTGCTAAATCCATCAAACGAATTGGTTTTGTAGTTCCTAATTCTTGACGAACTTGTTGGTAATAATCGAATGTTTTTTGAAGTGTTTCGTTAAATTTAGAATTAAATTGAACATCTGTAATCTCCGTCTCAAAAGTTGTATGACGACAGTGATCAGACCAATAAGTATCTAAAACTTTTAACTCAGTTTCGGTTGGATTACGATTGATTGATTTGAAATAGTCTTGAATAAAAACTAAATCATCCATTTCTAACGATAATCCAAATTGGTTGTAAATGTCTTGTAGTTTATTTTCGTCAGCAGAAATAAAACCTTCAATAATTGGAACTTCAGTAGCTTCTGGATTTGCTGGAATTTCCATTTTCGAAAGATCTTTCTCGCGCGACTCAATTGGATTGATTAAGTAATCTTTTACTTTCTTTAAATCTTCCGCAGACAAATCATCATTGAAAACATATAATAAACCAGATTTTACGGTTACATTTTCAACATTCATCAACACTAAACATTGTTCCGAAGAATCATCGCGTTGATTGTATTGACCTGGTAAAAATTCGGTTGCAAAATAATTTTTAGAATAAGGAATGCTTTCGTTAACTGCATCTTCTACGTATTTGAAAACAACGTCTGTCACAGGATCGACAAACACCTTATTTTGAACCTCTTGTAATTGGCTTTCTTCTATATTAAATAGATCATAAATAACAAAAACCTTGCACACAATTGTAGGTACAAGGTTTTTGAGTTCTATTGTAGTCTTCTGACTGATAACGTCAAAATTTGATTTCTTCTGAATGAAAAGTCTGTGGTTCATTGTATTGTTTGCTGTACTATTTGGTTTAATGTGTTTAAACCATTTGTATCATCTACATCAACAAACAAACTATTTTCTAATGAGAGTGGTTCAAGACTCATTTTGTAGAAAAAAAATTCATTTGTAGTGGCAATTTTTTATGGTCTGCCGTAGAGACGCTCAACCTTATTATGAGCTATACAAATGTTGTAAACTTTAAAAACTAAATCACCTTTAAAAGTGAACTGCAAAATTAAACATTTTAATTAGTAAAATCAAATCTAAATCAACAATATTTTATTTAATTTTTTGGTTAAATATTTTTCTTAAAATTTAAGCATGATTATCAATCAAATGTCCCTTTTTACAACAAAAAAATCCTTATCAAAATTGATAAGGATTTTTCGTTTTCCGTAATTATCTTGTAATTGTCAAATCGTATTCGTTGTCTGATTCATCATATTTATATGATAATTTCATATTGAAATCTTGCATAAACTTTTTGCAAAACGTTTCTATATTTAATGAATCTGGAAAAGTAGCTTTGTTAACTGTCATAAACAAAGTTGTCCAACTTGTATTGTCTTTAAAAATTGTAGAGAATCTTTTCTCCCAATATGTTAAAAACTTTTCTTCTTTTTCATTGATTAATATCTCTTCCATTCTACCTACTTTATAAACCAATTACAAATTTACAACTATTTCTAATCAAAACCATTTTTTCACGAATTATTAACGTTTTCAGTTTCTATCTTTCATTCAAGAATCGCAAACTTAAGATTCGCTTAAGATTCACTTTTCCATGTTAATAATCTATTAAATATCAAGATATTTGAACAATAATTCAAAAACAAAATGTTTACAAATAATTTAAAAGGACGTTACAGTATTTTACTATTTTTCAGTTCGTTATTTATTCTAATTTCATTTATTCTACGCCTAATTTTTGCAATTTGGGTAAAAAGTGATTTCGATTGGAATATTGGCTCGTTATTGCACACTATTTTTTATGGATTGGTGTACGACATTAGCGTTGTAAGCTGTTTCACGTTATTCTTGTCATTTTATTTTATGATTTTACCCAACAAGTTCGTCAATTCATTATTTGATCGAATTTTTGTGTATTTCGTTTATACATTGTATTTGGTAATCATTTATTTTACATTTTTTGCCGAAGTTACATTTTGGGACGAATTCAAAAGCCGATTCAATTTTATTGCGGTCGATTATTTAATTTATACCTACGAAGTTGTTAAAAATATTCAAGAATCATATCCTTTACCAGTTTTAATTGGCGGAATTGTTTTAATTACTGGCTTAACAATTTTTGCAACAAAAAAAGGTTACTTCTTTTACAATACATTTCATAACAAGCCAAAAACAAGTCAAAAAATTGGCGTTTTTGTGTTCAATTTAGTACTTGTGGTTGGCTCATTGTTTCTTTTAAATAATGATAGTAGTTCAACTTCAGAAAACCGATACAACAACGAAATTTCAAAAGCGGGAATCTTTTCTTTCTTTTCAGCTTTCCGAAATAATCATTTAAAATATGACGAACATTATAAATCTATTCCGATTGAAGATGCTTTTGCAGTGATGAAATCTGAATTGCAAGATTCGAAAACTGTTTTCGATCAACAATTCAAAAATCCAATACGAAGAACAATTTTAGCGAGTAATCCGTCACAAGCAGAACAAAAACCAAATGTGATTTTTGTGTTAATGGAAAGTATGAGCGCTTCATTTTTGCAAGAGCAATTCAACGGAAAATCAATCACTCCAAACCTTAATGATATTGCAAATAACAGCATCTATTTTTCGAATATGTATGCCAACGGAACGCGTACAGTACGTGGAATGGAAGCTGTTACATTATCAATTCCTCCTACACCTGGAAATAGTATTGTGAAGCGTGTTGATAATCAAAATTTATATACTATTTCGAATGTTTTCAAAGCAAAAGGATACCACAATATGTTTTTTTATGGTGGCGATGGATATTTTGACAATATGAATGCGTTTTATGGTGGAAATGGTTTTGACATTTACGATCGCGGTCGTGGCAGCGTTTTGAGTGATAAAATCAATACCAATCGATACAATATTAATGATGATGAAGTTACTTTTGAGAATGCTTGGGGAATTGCCGATGATGATATTTACAGAAAAGTGATCAAAGTTGCTGACGAAAAATACAAAACAAAACAACCATTTTTTGCTTTTGTGATGTCAACTTCTAACCACAAACCTTATACATACGAAGATGGAAAAATTGATATTCCGTCTGGAACTGGTCGTCCTGGTGCGGTGAAATATGCCGATTATGCGATTGGAGATTTAATTGCAAAAGCCAAAACAAAACCTTGGTTCAGTAATACCGTTTTTGTTTTTATTGCCGATCACTGTGCAAGTAGCGCGGGTAAAGATGCGATTGATGTTAAGAATCATCACATTCCGGCATTTATCTATAATTTAAAATCGCACGCCAACGAAAATGTCACAAAAGAAGTTTCTCAAATTGATATTTTCCCTACGTTATTTTCGTTGTTCAATTGGAAATATACATCTCAATTTTATGGAAAAGATATTTTTGATCCGCAATACAAATCACGTTCTTTTGTTGGTACGTATATTAAATTAGGAATGAAAAAAGGTGAAGATGTTTCGATTTTATCTGATCAAAAGAAAATCAATCAATACAAATGGATTGACAAAAATTTAATTGATACAAAGGTTGATCCTATTTTCGAGCGTTCTATCATATCTAATTATCAAACAGCCGATTATTTATTTAGCAATCATTTATTAAATGAAAAATAAAATCATTTTTATCATCAATCCTATTGCTGGAAAGGGAAAAGGACGAATGATTGAAACTGAAATTCAACACTATTTTAGTCAAAAAAATGTTGAATTCGAAACATTTTTGACTGAAAGTATTGGTCATGCAACTGAAATTACAAATCAAGTTCTCACAATAAATCCTGATATAATAGTAGCTTGTGGCGGCGACGGAACAATAAACGAAGTCGCTCAAGCTTTGGTTGGTAGCAATGTTGCTTTGGGAATTATTCCGATTGGCTCTGGAAATGGATTAGCGGCTAATTTACATATCCCTAAAACTACCGAAAAAGCTTTTGAGACGATTTTGAATGCAAAAATCAATAAAATTGATGCAGGAAAAATCAACGAAAATTACTTTTTTAGCAATATGGGATTGGGAATTGATGCAGATGTAATTAACAATTATGCGCAAACCAAAACCAGAAACTTTTTGGGATATGTAACTGCCAGTACAAAAGCAATTTTTAACTTTCAACCAAAAAAATTTAGCATCGAATTAGATGATCAACATACATTCGATGATGATTTTTATTTTGTGTTCTGCTCTAACTCTAACGAAGCGGGTTACGGCATCTCATTTTCACCCAATGCAAAATTAAATGATGGAAAATTAGACTTTCTTGCAGTAAAAAAGCTTAATTTTATAAAACAAATTCAGTTTTCGGCTTGTGTTTTAGGAAAACGAATTGAAAAAATGAAGCAAGCAAAAGTATTGCAAATCAATTCAGTAAAATTCAATTCCAAACAACCTAAAACTATTGCACAAGTTGATGGTGAAGCCGTTATTTTTAACCAAAATTCTATTGAAGTTTCGATTGTCCCGAATGCTTTAAATGTTATTGTTCCGAATTAGAAAATGAACAAACCAAAAGTTTTAATTGTTGAAGATGAATTGGGAATTGCCAATTTTATGCTTCAAGGTTTAGAAGAAGAAAATTTATCGCCAACGCACTGTTTAAGTGGCGAAGATGCTTTAGTGAAAATAAACAACGAGAAATTTGATGTTATTTTGTTAGATTGGATGATTTTAAATATTTCTGGATTAGAAGTTTGTAAAGCAATCCGAAATTCTGAAAATATGAACCAAAAAACACCCATTATTTTCATTACAGCGAAAGATACAGTTCAAGATACGATTGAAGGTTTGAATGCTGGTGCAAATGACTACATCAAAAAACCATTTGATTTTAATGAATTGGTAGCACGAATTAACGTTTATCTTCGTCAAAATGAATCAAATAATCTTTTGAATTTCGGAAATATTTCAATCAATCCAGAAACGCACCAAACTTTTTTAGACAATAATTTAATTGAATTAACACTAAAGGAATTTCAACTTTTAGCTTACCTATTCAAGAATAAAAACCGAATTTGTACACGCAAAGAAATCATTGAAAACGTTTGGGACATTCACTTTGAATACGATACAAGTGTGATTGATGTTTTTATTAATGCGATTCGTAAAAAATTAAATCTAAAAAAAGACGATCCGCGCTTACATACCATTCGTGGCGTTGGTTACATTTCGAAAGATGCTTAAAAAATTCTCGGTAAAAAATAGAATTGCGCTTTTCTACAGCCTTACTTTTTCGGTTATTTTACTGATTATCTTCTCTTTAATTTATTTTTCGGTAAACCGAGGCATCAACAAAACGATGTACGAAACGTTGGAGGAAGAAATTAACAGCCACGTTGATTATGTTTTACACGAACCAACATTAGAAAACTTTGTTCAACCGCGCGAATGGGAAGAAGTTGAACATACAGACATTGCACTGAATCCTGTTTTTATCTCAATTTATGATAAAAATTTCAAGCTGATTGAGAGTTCTCCAAACATGGTGCAAAATCAATTGGATTGGAACAATGAAGAACCAGAAAATAAGCCATTTTACGCCGAATATAATTCAATTCAGTTATTAATTTCTCAAGCAAAATTGATTCATCACGGCGAAGTTGTGGGATATTTGGTCGTCGGCGTTTCGACAAAACACAATCAATTGGCGCTAGATTATTTGAAAACTGCCTTACTTATTATCTTTCCTATTTCGGTTTTATTGACGTTTCTTTTAGCTCGTTTTATTGCTGCTAAATCGATTAAACCTGTTTTCAATGTGATTCATACAGCACAGTCTATCACAGAAAATAATCTTTCAGAACGCATTCAATTACCTAAAAATAAAGATGAATTATTTCAACTTTCAGCGACAATAAATTCATTGTTAGATCGATTAGAGTTTCAAATATTAAAAGCTAAACAGTTTTCGGCTGACGCTTCACACGAACTTCGAACACCATTAGCGATTATAAAAGGAACGTTGGAAATTTTGATTCGACGCGAACGCACGCCTGAACAATACAATGAAAAAATAGATTACACATTGAAACAAGTGAATCGTTTGGATCGTTTGGTGGAACAATTTTTATTGCTTTCTCGTGTCGAAAATAATAGTTTGGAGTTAAAAACTTCTTTATTTGAACTAAAATCCGAAGTTTTAAAATCAATTGAACGTTTTGATGTTTTGTTACAAGAAAAACAAATTTCTGTTGATACGGAACAACTTCAAGCTTATGAAATTGATAATTACCAAGAATTTTTTGAGATTATTATAGATAATATTTTGTCAAATGCCATAAAATATTCGAACTTAAAAGGTCAAATCACAATTCTTTCTAACATCGAAAATGATTGCTATGAATTGATTTTTGAAGACAATGGAATTGGAATGAATCAAGAAGATTTAAAATTTGTTCAAGAACGATTTTTCCGAATTAAAAATGATTCAACACTCCATATTTCTGGTTCTGGATTAGGATTAAATATTGCAACACAATTAGCTAAAATGTCTGATATTAAAATGCGAATTGAGAGTTCTCAAAATATTGGGACTAAAATTATTTTAACGTTGAATATAGAAAATTTTTAAGTAACTTCAATTCATCAAAAACCAACAAAATGAGCCAACACGAATACACAAACGGAGAAATCACCATAATCTGGAAGCCCAAATTATGTCAACACGCAGGCATTTGCGTAAAATCACTTCCAAATGTTTACAAACCAAAAGAAAAACCTTGGTTAAGACCAGAAAATGCAAGTAGTGATGAACTTATCAAACAAGTTCACCAATGTCCTTCAGGGGCGTTGAGTATAAAGAAGTAAAATAACAACCAACGAATTGAGAATTAATCATCTTTTGAAACGATTTGCATATGAACCAAATCTCAAAAAATATACAATAAAAGACTGGTTTTTAATTCAAGAAAGACTTTTTCGGATGCTTTTTTGGAACATACAGGTTGTCGTCCGTCTCAATATTTACGGAATATTCTTGAATAAAAAAAGCAATCCAATTGGATTGCTTTTTTACTATTATATGAAATTGATTAATTCACTTTACTTAATGTACGAACTCTAATTTCTTGTAATACGTCTTCTACAGACATTCCTACATATGCACCTTCTTCTACAATTGGATACAATTGATCATAAGACATAATACGTGTATTGTCGATACGTAAATTTACGTGAGAACGATTGAAATCTCTGTGAGATTTAACACCTGTTGCAGAAATTAATTCAGATAAAATATGCATTGTTTTCTTGTGGAAATTATACATACGAGTCGCTTTATCTTCTACATCCAAACCTTTCATCAATTCACGATCTTGCGTAGCAACACCAACTGGACATGTATTTGTATTACACTGTAAAGCTTGGATACATCCTACAGCCATCATCATAGCACGAGCCGAATAAACTAAATCTGCACCAATCGCCATTGCACGAGCAATGTGGAAAGAAGAAATAATTTTTCCAGAAGCTACAACACGAATATCTTTTTTAAGACCATAACCACGTAATGTATCAACAGCGAAAGCTAAACCATCTAACAAAGGCATACCCAAAGAGTTTGAGAACTCTACAGGAGCAGCTCCAGTTCCACCTTCACCACCGTCAATTGCGATATAATCTGGTTTGATACCAGTTTTGATCATTGCTTCACAAATTTCGATAAACTCGCGTTTAATCCCAATACACAATTTGAAACCAACTGGTTTTCCACCTGATAATTCTCTTAATTGTTTGATGAAATGTAACATTCCTTCTGCATCAGAGAAAGCTGAGTGAGATGGAGGAGAATCAACAGTTGTATATGGTTCTACAGCACGAATCTTAGCGATTTCTGGCGTATTTTTATTTGCTGGTAAAATTCCTCCGTGACCTGGTTTTGCACCTTGAGAAATTTTTAACTCAATCATTTTTACATTTGGTAAAGTAGCGCGTTCTACGTACTTATCTGGATCGAAACCACCATCAGTAGCACGACAACCAAAATATCCTGTACCAATTTGCCAAATCAAATCTCCACCTGGCTGTAAGTGATATGGAGAAATTCCCCCTTCACCTGTATTGTGAGCAAAGTTTCCTAATTTAGCTCCTTTATTCATCGCTAATACAGCATTTTCACTTAACGAACCGAAAGACATTGCAGAAATGTTTAATAAACTTGCTAAATAAGGTTGTTTACATTCGCTTCCTCCAACTTTTACACGTGGATCATCAGCATGTTTGATTTTTCCAGCATACATCGAGTGATTTAACCACTCATATCCTGGTTCATAAACATCTAATTGCGTCCCAAAAGGAACTGTGTCAATTACATTTTTTGCACGACGATACACCATACTACGCATCAAACGGTCAATAGGTTTTCCTTCAGTATCCGTTTCAACAAAGTATTGCATGATTTCTGGACGAATACTTTCTAATAAATAACGACCATGTCCTACAATAGGAAAGTTTCTTCTGATAGCGTGCTTTGTTTGCGAGATATCAGCAATTCCTAAGGCAATCAAAGGAAGAATAATTATTAAAGACCATAAGATACCTGGCCAAAAATAAGAGATTACTCCAATTGCAACAAGAGTAATGATAGATCCTACTACGAAAAGTTGTCTTACTTTCATAAGTAAAAATTTAAATGATTTTGATTAAAAATTTGGTGTCAAATATATCTAAAAAAACTCGGTTTAACGCCTTTAATTCTGAAATTATTTCTTTTAAAATATTGATTTCAAACGTTAGAGAAAACTGATTATTTCAAATAAGTTAACAATTATCTAATGTCGTGAAATAAAATGAAATATTATTTAGATTTTTTTAAAAGATGTTCAAACTTTTTGAGAAATGTCAAAAGAATTATTCTTTGTAAACTCTCGTTAAATCCAATAATTTGATTGGTCCCATCGAAAAATTCTTAACTTTTTTATTCAAAAATAACGTTGTTTGATCATAGAATAATGGCAAAATTGGAGCGTTTTGCATCATCAATGCATCCATTTTTTGATAAATTTTGGCGCGCTCTTCAGGATTATTGGTCAAAAATGCTTGTTCGTACATTTTATCAAATTCACCATTTTTGTAATGTGAATAATTTGGACCTTCTGGCGCAAAGTTTTTCGAATAATATAAAGACAAAAAGTTTTCGGCATCTGGATAATCTGCTCCCCAATTTGCGCGGAACAACGTAAATTTTCCCGTTGCTTTTCCATCGCGCATCGTTGGTCCAGGTACAACATTCACTTTTATTGGTAAGCCTAATTTTGCCATTTCTGCCGCAATATATTCACAAACATCTACATATTCTTGCACAGTTGTCAGCTCGATTGGTACAATTTTTTCGTTCGTTTTTTTATAGCTATTGATTAGTTCACGTGCTTTTTCGGGAGAATATTTGTAACCACTTTCTGGCGAATAACCTGGTAAACCTTTCGGAATGAAACCTCCATCTGCTTCAAAAGCTTGACCTTTCATCATATATTTGATGATTTTGTTTTTATCAACTCCATAATTTAATGCTTGACGCAATTTCAAATCAACTGCATTGGGCGCATCAAGATAAAAACATAAATAAACGGTACTTAAATAAGGAACTTTTTGAATCGTTAAAATATTTGAATATTTTGGATTCAAATCTCCGATTGGATTTAGAATTTCGTCTTTATAAGAAGGATCCAAATCTGCCATCATATCCAAATTACCTTTGATTAATTCTAAAAATTCTGAATTTTTCTCTGGTAAAAATGATAAATTAACCGCTTCTAAATATGGTAAACGTTGTCCTTTTTCATCAAACTCGAAATACTTTGGATTTTTTCTAAAAACCATTTTCACATTATCTTCCCAAATCTTGAATTGAAAAGGGCCTGTACCAATTGGATGTTTCAAGAATTCATCGTTTCCATTTTTGAATAATTCTTTCGGAACAACCGAAGCATATTTCATCGAAATTAATCCCAAAAATGCAGGATAAGCCTCTTTTAATTTAATTTCAAAAAGTGTATCATTTATCGCTTTATATGAATCAATATTATTCATAATCCAACCTCCAGAACCTCCAGCTTTCGGATCTTTTAAACGATTAAAACTATATTCAAAATCAGAAGCAGTCACAATTCGAGTCGAATCTTTCCCAAAAGCTTCATGCTTGTGAAAAAAAACATCATTTCTCAAAGTAAAAGAATACGTTTTTCCATCTTCAGAAATTGTCCAAGATTTTGCAATATCTGGCTGAATTTCTAGTTCGTTATCAATCTTCACTAAACTATTGTACATTAAATTGCATGCCCAATTATTGGCTTGTGTACGTGCATTGATAGGATCTAAAGAAGAAATATTATCGTAACGATTTAATTTAAATACTTTGTTTTCATCGATTTCAATTTTCTTAGAACACGAAAATATTGAAACGAATAACATAATGTAGATAAAGTATTTAGTCATTTTGAATAGCTGATTTATTTATGTTTCAAAACTATGGATAATTTCTTAAATTTGCAGCTATGAATAATCAAACTAAAACAGTTGCATTTCATACATTGGGATGTAAACTTAATTTTTCTGAAACTTCGACGATCGCAAGAAACTTGAAAGATAATGGATATCAGAAGGTTGAGTTTACAGATTCTGCGAATGTGTACGTGATAAATACATGTTCGGTAACCGCAAATGCAGACAAAGAGTGCAGAACGATTGTGAAAAATGCAATGAAAGCAAATCCAGAAGGTTTTGTTGTCGTTGTAGGTTGTTATGCGCAGTTGAAACCGCAAGAAATTGCGGAAATGGAAGGTGTTGATTTGGTTTTAGGAGCTGCAGAAAAATTTAATATTGCTGAATATTTAGACGATATCAATAAAAAAGAAGAAACAATTGTACATTCTTGTGAGATTGAAGAAGCCGATTTTTACGTTGGTTCATACTCAATCGGTGATCGTACGCGTGCTTTTTTGAAAGTGCAAGATGGTTGCGACTACAAATGTACGTATTGTACAATTCCTTTGGCTCGTGGAATTTCGCGTTCAGATACAGTAGAAAATGTTATCAAAAATGCGAATGAAATTGCACAAAAAGGAATCAAAGAAATTGTATTAACGGGTGTAAATATTGGTGATTACGGTAAAGGTGAATTCGGGAATAAAAAACACGAACATACTTTCTTGGAATTGGTACAAGAATTAGATCAAGTTGATGCGATAGAACGAATCAGAATTTCTTCGATTGAACCAAATTTATTAAAAAATGAAACAATTGATTTTGTTTCAAAAAGTAATCGATTTGTTCCGCATTTCCATATTCCATTACAATCTGGTAGCGATGAGATTTTGAAGAAAATGAAACGTCGTTATTTATCTAATCTTTATTTAGATCGTGTAACAAAAATTCGCGAAGTGATGCCAAATGCGTGTATTGGTGTAGATGTAATTGTTGGTTTTCCAGGAGAAACAGAAGAATTGTTTATGGAAACATATAATTTCTTAAACGAATTACCAATTAGCTATTTACATGTATTTACTTATTCGGAGCGTGATAATACAGAAGCGATCGAATTTGAAGGAGTTGTAGATCAAGGAGAACGTAAACGTCGTAATAAAATGTTACGAATTTTATCAGAGAAAAAACGTCAAGCTTTTTATCAGTCTCAATTAAATTCTACTCAAAAAGTGCTTTGGGAACATGATAATAAAGACGGGAAAATGTTTGGTTTTACAGAAAATTATGTAAAAGTTCAGACAGATTTTAATCCTGAATTAGTCAACGAAACGCAAATTGTAGATTTGGTTAGAATCAATCACAATGGAATTGTTGAAGTGAAAATTCAAGAGTTAGAATTAGCAAAATAAAATTGTAAATATTAGTTAAAAAGAAGTTCATGTATTTTGAGCTTCTTTTTTTTTGATTTACCTTTACATTTAGGAATAATAATTGTAGTTTTAAATAAAAAATCAAGGTCATGAAAATTATACACTTTACTTTTATAATTTTGTTGTCATTATTTGTAACAAGCTGTGGAACAGTTCAAGTAAGTACAGATTACGACAGATCAACAAATTTTGCTTCATATAAAACTTATACTTTTCACCAAAAAGGATTAGATAAGTTAAAGGTTAACGATTTGGATAAGAATCGACTAATTAAAGCAATTGATGCACAAATGGCTACAAAAGGATTTACAAAAGTAAGTTCTGATGCAGACTTAGTCATTAATTTATTGACAAGTTCTAAAGAACAAGTTTCTGTAAATAATAACAATTGGGGCTACGGTCCTTATGGTTACTATGGCGGATATTACGGCGGAAATAGCGTTTCTTCTTATCAAGCAGGAACAATTGTAATAGACATTATTGATGATAAACGTAATATATTGGTTTGGCAAGGTGTTGGTTCTGATCTTAATTTGAGTAATATCAGTGCTAAAGCGGAAAGAATCCCGAAAGCAATTGAAGAAATTCTTGCTAAATTTCCTCCTCAACCAAAAAAATAAATTTTCGAAAATAATATAGAAAGTTCTTCATTTGGAGAGCTTTTTTTATGAAATGAAGTTTGTATTAAAAAAAGCTTTTATTTTGTTAAAATTATACAATAACTTATGAAAAATTTAAAAACCAATCTATTAAGTTTATTTCTTTTAAGTTTATCTACTTTTTCTTTTGCTCAAATCGAATTTGGAGTTAAAGGAGGTGTTGGACTTAGTAACACAACTATTGTTCATGGAGTTTCTAAAGAGAGAGTTGGATTTTTAGTTGGAGGAGTTGCAAAATATCAATTAACTACTCGAAACGAAAATCATTATTTACAAGCCGAAGTTTTATATACTACTCAAGGTGAATATTCGTTATATAAAGAAGGTGGAGAGAAATACAAAGCTTTCTTAAATTATATCAATATTCCAATTATGTATAAATACTATTTTGATGATCAAGGAAAAGATTTCTTCGTTGAAGGTGGTCCTCAATTAGGTTTCAAAGTATCAGAAAAATTTGATGAAAATGAACCTGAAAGAGAAAATAATGTTCCAAAATCGTTTGATTTAGCTTTTAATATCGGTGGAGGTTATTCTATTGATAGAAAATACGAAATTAATTTACGCTATCAATATGGTTTAATAGATACTTACGACTATAAACGTTGGGATAATGGAACAAATCGTTCATCATTTTTAACTTTAGGAATTACATATTTCTTCAAATAAATTCAAAACCGCTTTATCAAGCGGTTTTTTTATTATCTTGTTTTAAAATTTAGTCAATGAATTTTAAACAAATTATTATTTTAGGTTTTTTCTTAATTAGTAGTAATCTATTTGCACAAAATACAATTAAAGGAAAAGTGATTGATGAAAAATCGCTTCCAATTATTAATGCTGAAATCTATGTCGATAATTCTACGATTAAATCAAAAACGAACGAAAAAGGTGAATTTGAACTAAGTCTTCCTAATGGACAATATAACTTAATTGTTCGTGCAAGTTTGTTTGAAAATTATATTTTGAATGTTAATACAAATCAAATTACATTTTATAAAGTAGTTTTAGAACCTGAAGTGGTAGCGTTGCAAGAAACAGTTGTTCAAGCAATATCTAAAGAAGATTGGTTGTATTATTATCAGACTTTTTTGAAATTGTTTTTGGGAAGTAATGAAGCTGCAAAAAAATGCAAAATAGAAAATTCGAAAGACTTAAGGTTTAAATATGATAAAAATACACGACAATTATCTGCTACTTCTAGAAATCCTTTAATCATTACAAACAATTACTTAGGTTATAAAATCGAGTATGACTTGGTTGATTTTAATGTTGATTTTAAGTCAAATTATGTCTTAACTCTTGGAACAGCACTTTTTACTGAGTTAAAATCATCAGCTTCTAAAGAAAAAAAATGGCAAGAAAATCGTCGTAAATCTTATTTAGGAAGTATTACTCATTTTATGAAAGCAGTTTATGAGAATAAAATTGAGGAAGAAGGATATGATATAAAACGATTGATTCGCAAGGATAATCCTGAATACATAAAATTTAAAGAAGAAACTTTGTTAGGAGGTAGAATTGAAGGTAAAGTTCCTCCAAAAATAATTACTTACTTAGTTAATCAAAAAGTTCCATCTGATAGTTTGAAAATCGTTGATAATAATAATCAGTATCTTAATTTTAAAGGATTATATTCAGTTGAATACAAAAATGAAAAAGAGGATTTGGACTATGCAAAACAGAATGGTGCAAAATATATTTCGAACCAACTTTCTATTTTCGCTATAAAAAGCGATTTATTAAAAATTGAAGAAAATGGTACATATTACCATCCTGCTAATTTGGTTGTTGAAGGATATTGGAGCTGGGAAAAAATAGCAAACATGGTTCCTATGGATTATAAAATTGAATAAAAAAGTCACTCAATGAGTGACTTTTTTTATAATTATCTGACACTATCCCACGAAGTGT
>NZ_DLJR01000069.1:0-89193 GCF_002484365.1 Empedobacter sp. UBA7611 | reverse complement strand
AAAATTCAGGGGGATATCCAGAATACAAAATACCCAAAACTACCTTATACAAATGGATCAAGAAATACCAAAAATAGCACCTAACTACAAACAAATATACTTTGATCTGGTGGTAGAGAAGTTTCCAACTAAATTAAAATTTGTGAATTTTTTTTTGAAAAAGAAAGTTTTTCTTCAATAGATATTATACGTGTAAACAAGATTATTTTTGATACTTCGTACAATATTGATCATGAAAATCAAAAACATAGAGCCTATGAAAAATCAGATATTATATATATGTTGAATTATCAAAAAGAGCATAAGTTATCCAATTCAACTGTTGCCAAACATTTTAAAGTAAGTAGAAATTCAATTAGTAAATTGAAAAAGATGCTGAATTTATAGGAATACTTAAAATCTGTTTTAATTATAGTTCTCAATTTCAAGATTTATTTTTATATTGGATTTTTAATAAAATCACAAGTATCTATAAATATGAACAAAGAACTTTTTAAAAATATATTGACAACTCAAATTCCGATTGCGTGGATTGCGGGTGTTCGTTTGGAGTCGTGGGAAGAAAATAAAGTTTCGACACGAGTAAAATATGGATTCCTTAATCAAAATCCATTCAAAAGTATGTTTTGGGCAGTGCAAGGAATGGCAGCAGAATTTTCTTCTGGTTTGATGGCAAATGCTAAGATTTCGAAATCAGGAGAAGATATTTCGATGTTGGTTTTGGGAATGCAATCGAAGTATTTGAAAAAAGCTATTGGTAAAATTGTATTTACGTGCGAAGATGGAGAAAAAATAGATGCGGCTATAAAAGAAGCGATTGAAACCAAGAAAGGTGTATCACTAAATGTGACAAGTAGAGGTGTAGACGAGGAAGGAGATGTTGTTTCAGAATTTCAATTTACGTGGACATTCAAGTTGAGAGAAAAAAAATAATAAACCCAATACTTAAAACATTTTTAATTTCTGTACTATTTAGTTTTATTGTTTCTTTTGTAAGTTGTTTAGCATTATTTCTTCACGAATCCTACAATAGTTACGGCTCAATTCGTATTGTAAATTTTTCTAGTGTTATGTATTTTATAATTCACTAATCATTATTGGTTATTTTACAATTGATTATACTTAATTTTTTGGTTGGAATTCTGCTAAAAAAAATCAAAATTATACCATCAAAACAAGCTATAATTTATGCTTTTTTAGCGTTGATTTATTTTATCGGAATTAATTATTACATTGATTTTAGGTTAATTGTAATCAATCCTACATAAAATATAAAAGCTGAGATTTATTCAGCTTTTTTTGTGATTTCTTGTTTCAAAATTGAAACCACTTCATCTATTTCTTCAAAATTTAGATGTGCAAATCCAAGGCGAATTTCAGTTTGATGTTGGGTTTGATATAAAATTGTTTGCGGAATAAACAATTCATATTTTGCACAATTTCGTTTTAATTCCATCAAATTTATAGGTTGATTAAAATTAATCCAAACCGCTAAACCTCCATTTGGACTCGTAAAAGTGATGAAATCATTTAATTCAGTTTTCAATTTCTGACAAAAATAATCGCGGCGTTCTCGATAAGTTTTACGATGTTTTTTTAGAATTCGATTAATTTCACCTTCGCTAATCATTTCACCTAAAACTTGCTCGATAAATGGATCAACTTGCTGATCAAGAATGGACAAATGTTTCTTGGTTTCGAGAATTAGATTTTTTGGCGCTACAATAAATCCAATTCGGTATCCTGGAGCAAGATAATGACCAAATTTTCCCGTGTAAACAACCATTCCATTTTGATCCGAACTTGCCAAAGGTAAAATAGGATGATTGCTATAATGGAAATCAAAATCGTAATCATCTTCCACAATCGCAAATCCAAATTCCTGCGAAAGTTGTAGTAATTCAACTCTCCTTTGTGAACTTAGCGTAACCGTTGTCGGATAATGGTGATGGGGTGTAACATATACAATTCGTATTGGAAATTGCTCGCATAATTTTCTTAAATCGTCGGTATCAATTCCGAATTCATCCGTTTTTATTTGTTTGATTTTAGCGAATTGTGTCTGAAAAATCATGTTACTTTTATAATAACTTAAATTTGCAACCGCAACAACATCATTTTGTTTCAGTAGAATTTCTGCAATTAAAAAAAGTGAAATTTCCGAACTTCTCGTCACTAAAATATTCTCTTTCGAAATATGTAAACCTCTTGTCAAATTGAGATAATTTGCTAAATTCTTTAAAAAGTACTCATTTTTGGACTGATTTACCTTTGAAATTGACGTTTTTCTTTTTAAAATAGCTGAATATAATTTAGCAGGAAGTTTTAGTTCTGCTAACCGATGATCGATTGTTCCATCGGTTAAATATAAGCGTTGATTAAAATTTTCGTACGGATTATCCAAAAGTATCGATTGTTCAAATTGAAAACCTGTTTTATCAGGATACAAATTGATTGAAAATTGCTTTGGAACAATGGTTTTCTGAAACTTTTGAGAAGATTGACTCAATACATAACTTCCTTTATTTGGAACGATTTCTATCCAACCTTGGGCTTCAAGTTCCTGAAAACTATTGACAATTGTATTGCGATGAAGCGTTAAAATCTCACTTAATTGCCTAGTTCCTAGTAGTTTTGTTCCACTTGGAATATAGCCTAATTGTATTGCTTTAGCCAGTTGATTCGCTAATTGAAGATAAATCGGTGTATCCGAATTGCGTTCGATTTCGATAAAACTTTTGTATGGTATTTCAGCCGGACTATTCATTATTTGTAAACTGGTATATTTTGATAGGTCGGAAAGGTACTACTTTCGCATCAGATTTAACTCAATTAATTAAATAATTAGTCAAAAATGAAGAAGATTACTATGGTATTGTGTTTAGCTGCACAAAGTATTTTTGCACAAAATGCGAATGATACCATTGCGATAGGAGAAGTATCTATATTAGATAACCGTCTGAATACGCCACTTTCTAAAGAAAATAGAAACATTTATGTGTTAAGTAAATCAGAAATAAACAAATTACCTGCACGTTCTTTTCAAGATGTGTTGCAGTATGCATCTGGAATAGATTTGCGTCAACGAGGACCGTTTGGAACGCAAGCTGATATTTCGATGGATGGCGGAAGTTTTGAGCAAACGTTGATTTTGTTGAATGGTGTAAAAATTATGGATCATCAAACGGCTCATAATGCGCTAAATCTTCCCATTCCATTAGAAGCGATCGACAGAATTGAGGTGGTGCGTGGTCCGGCTGCTCGTGTTTATGGAAATAATAGTTTGACAGGTGTTATTAATATTGTAACGCGTCAACCAAAGAAAACGGGCGTTTATGCGAATACCTATTTTGGAACAAATTTTAAGAAAGATACCGAAGATACTGGCGATACCTACACTAGTAGAGGTGTGCAGCTTGGTGCGAATTTGGCAAAAGAAACGCATCAACATCAACTGTATGTGAGCCATGATTGGGGAAATGGATACCGATACAATACGGCTTACGAGAACAATAAATTGTATTACCAAGGGAATTTTCAGTTTGATGATGCCAATAGTTTAGTTGCTTCGTATGGTTATGTGAAAAATGGATTTGGAGCAAATGGTTTTTATGCTTCACCGGGTGATAAAAATTCGAAAGAATTAGTTGAAACAACGTTAGTTAATATTCAGTCAAAACATCAATTATCGGATCGAATTTCGTTAGCACCACGTGTGAGTTATCGTTACAATTTTGATGATTATCGTTATTATAAAAATGATTTGAACAAAGCGCGTTCTCTGCATTATTCAAATTCTATTTCGGGAGAAGTGAATTCTACGTATCAATTGAATAAAGGGCAAATTGGAGTAGGAGTTGAATACCGAAATGAGCAAATTTCATCCACAAGTATCAAAAATCATACACGCGATAATGTTGGATTTTATGCGGAATATAAAACGGATATTACACCAAAACTGAATGTAAATATAGGAACGTATGTTAACTATAATTCTCAATATGGTTGGCAAGCATTTCCAGGAATTGATGCGAGTTATGCGGTAAATTCGAACTTGAAATTAATGGTAAATGCAGGTACAAGCCAGCGAATTCCTTCGTTTACAGATTTATATTTGGATCAACGACCAGGAAATATAGGGAATGCAAATGTTGAATCTGAAAAGGCATTTCAAACAGAAATTGGTTTCAAATACAACAAAAGAAATTGGACGTTTAATGCCTATTATTTTTATCGTTCGATCACAGATTTTATCGATTGGGTACGTTTAACATCTAATGAACCTTGGCAAGCGCAAAATTTTGGAGATTTGAGAACACATGGATTTAATACGAAGGTTTCATATTTAGCAAACCTTTCTGCGAACCAGAGTTTGAAATTTTCTTTGAGCTATTCTTATCTTGATCCTGAGTTTAAAAATGTTGATGATCAATACAATTCTAAATATAAAATAGAAAGTTTAAAACATCAGTTAATCAATACAATAGATTATGCAATCGGAAAAACTACTTTAAGTTTAGCGAATCGTTATAATACACGTCAATCATATAAATCTTATTGGATTACTGATGCAAGAATTAATCATTCATTCAAAAATAATTTGAGTATTTATTTTGATGCACAAAACATTTTTAATACTACGTATAACGAAGCTGGAGCCATTCCGTTGCCAACAACTTGGATGAGTTTAGGAATTAAATTTACAGGGATTTAGATGATGACAAACATTTAATATTCTCTTTAATAGTTTATATTATAAATGCGGTGAGACAACTTTTTTAGGAAAGTTGTCTCTTTTTGATTCCATAAATTTCTTCCTAACTTTGCAAAAATAATTTGTATGATTATCATCGATTCGCCATCTCACGATGCGTATTTCAATATAGCTTTAGAAGAATATTTATTGTACCATTATCCAACGGAAGATATTTTTTTGTTGTATATCAATGCGCCGTCAATTATTGTTGGGAAATTTCAGAATACATTGGCCGAAATTAACTTGGATTATGTAACTGAAAATAACATCAAAGTTGTTCGTCGTATGTCGGGTGGTGGAGCTGTTTATCACGATTTAGGGAATCTAAATTTTTCTTTCCATACTTTATTGGGACAGAATGATTTTATGGATTTTTCGACTTTTACAGAACCTGTTGTCAAATTGTTAAACGATTTGAATGTTCCTGCAAAATTGGAAGGAAGAAACGATTTGTTAGTTGATGGTAAAAAGTTTAGTGGAAATGCAAAATTGGCTCGTAATGGAAAAATGATTCAACACGGAACGATACTTTTTAATTCGGACATGTCAGTTTTAGGCGATGCATTAAAAATTAATCCATTAAAATATGTGGATAAAGCCATCAAATCTAATCGTGCACGTGTGATTAATTTGATCGAATATTTTCCAAATGAAATGACGACGGACGAGTTGAAAGCTTTGTTGATTGATGAAATGTTAGAAACAAATGAAGGAGCGACAATTTATCATTTAACAATCGAAGATTTGAATGGTATTGCGAAATTGATTGAAGAAAAATACCAAACATGGGATTGGAATTTTGGTTTTTCACCAAAATATAATTTCAAAAATGCAAAGAAAATTCCAGCAGGTTTTATTGAAGTTCACTTGGATGTAGAGCGAGGCGGAATAATTGAAAAAGCTAAAATATTTGGTGATTTCTTCGCTTCAGAACCGATTGAAGGTTTAGAAAATAAACTAATTGGTGTTAAACATAACGAAGAAGAAATTACAAAAGTTCTGAATTCTATTGATGTAACAGATTATTTTGGAAAGGTTACAGTAGACGAAATTTTAGAGATACTGAACTAGAACGTGATATCTTAAAAAAAGCAATCAGCATTTTCTCCAAGAAAGGTCGATGAAATATAGATTCATAAAGAATCATGGGCGCCAATTTCCGATTGAGAAAATGTGTTTTCTATTAAAAATCAATTCCAGTAGCTACTATAAATGGAAAAAAAGAAGTTTTTCTTCTAAAAATGACGATACTAAATCTACTGAAAACGAATATACGTTGCGTTTAGAGAATGATGATTATATTATCGAAATTAATGCAAAAATTGGAGAACAAAATGTAGAATCTGATTCAGTTTTAGCTAATGGAACAATGACAATTACTCGAAAATCTGATAAAAAAACTACAATGATAAATTTTGAAGGAGGAACAGCTTGTTAATTCTTAAATAAAAAGACAAAGCAATTTGCTTTGTCTTTTATGATTATACTATTTTTTATTAAAATTAAAGGTTTTTCCATTTTGAATTAATTTCATTTCTGAACCATTTTCATTAAAATTAATTCTAATTTTTGCAGGAGCAAATTCAAATTCGGTTGTGGAAATTGCTGTTAGCGGAAATGCAGATTGTCCTGTTCCTTGTGCCATAAAAGTTCCATCTTCTACGAAAAATTTAATTGCAATAGGAAGTTCATTAGAAGAATATTCGTGCGAATATTTTTCTAAAATTTCTGAAGAAACATCTATTGAAATAACTTTTTTAGGAAACTCTATTTTTTTGTTATGAGTAGCATTGTATAAATTAGTTTTAAGTAATTCTTTTGAAATTTCATTTGCATTTTGAGTAATAGCATAACAGAAAGCAGTATGATCAAAACAAAAAGTATAAGAACTAAAACCGTCAATAGAGCCGTTGTGTCCAATTCCTTTTGTGTCATTTATTTTATCATAAAATAATCCAAAACCAAATTCATCATTAATAGTTGTCATTTGTTTGACAGATTTTTCAGAAACTATTTTACCATTTAAAAGCGAATAAATAAATGTATTTAAATCTGTTGGTGTAGAAACCATGATACCTGCTCCAAGAGGAATTGTCATTGATGATTCTGGTAATAAATGATACGTATTATTGAAATAATTGTAAGATTTTGCTTCGTTTTGATTTATTAATATTTTTCCTCCAACTTTTGTGTTCTTTAACTTTAAAGGTTTAATAATGATATTTTCGATCAAATCTTGAAATGATTTTTTTGAAACATCTTCTAAAATGAAACCTAACAAAATATAATTTGTATTCGAATATCCTTCTTTTGTATTGGGTTCGAAATCAGATTTTAATGGGTAGATTTTTTCTAGCAATTGTTCTTTTGTTAAATCTTGCAAATACCATTCAAGAAATTCTTTGTTGCTTGTAATATTATTAATTCCAGATTGATGTTGCAATAAATTTTGAATCGAGATTTTATCTGCATTTTTAACTTTCGGATAAAATTTTGAAAGTTTTGTATCAAGCGTTAATTTGCCATTTTCGATCATTTTCATAATCAAAGTTGCTGTAAATGTCTTTGTGATGGAACCAATCCTAAACTTTGTATCTTTATTATTGACAAGATTACTTTCATAGTCACGATTTCCGTAAGAATTAGAATAAATTTCTTTTCCATTTTCGAAAATAGAAACACTTCCTGCACCAATTTTTTGTTCATGTAAAGAAAGAAATAAACTATCCAAAGCTGGTTTGTTAATTTGTTGCGCAAATGCACTCGTAGTAACTGTAAAAGCCACTGCTAATAAAACTTTTTTCATATATTTTGTGGGATTAATAATGATAATATTGAGGTTGAAACAATGATGAATAACAAGACAGCAATAAAAGCAAGAACTTGTTTGATGCTTTTCATATTAGTAACCGTTTTGAAACCAATGTACAGGTAGTAAAACATTACGCACAAGAAAAATATTGCGATAAAAGCTACAATTACAATGACAATCATTGTAGAAGCTTCGTGCAAAACTTCGAGATTATTTGTTGTAACTCCTTTTAGAACTTTGTCCATACTTTTGTTGACAATTGGAATAAAATCGGTAATAAATACAATGTAATAAGCGATTCTTGAGATTAAAACGACGTTTACAATGTCTATAATTCGCGTTCTGTTATTGATGATTTTTCCTAAAATGTAAAATAGGAGGATGGCAATCGCTAAATTTCTTGTGTTCTGATACAACAAATCGAGATAAGAATAAGAAATTCCATTTTTCTTGATGCTTAAAAAATCAGGGAAAAAAGATTCCGTTATTTTAGCGATGTATGTGAAAAAGAAATGCGAAAATAGCCCAATAATGAACAGTATTTTTTCATCGAAATATGCAAATGGATTAAGGAGTTTCTTTATCATTTTTTAGTGTATTTATTGTGTTAACAAATTCATCAGGTTTGTCGCAGCTTACCAAATATTTTACATTTTCTAATTCAATAGCAACAAGTTTTGTGCGATTTTTTATATTGCATCTGTAATTGTCCATAGATCTTCCTATCAATCCCATAAATCCTCTGCATCCAACAATTATCAAATTATTTTGAGATTTTCTTGTAATAATTTTTACTTCATTTATCGGAATAATATTCGTTTTAATTTTTGAAATAAAATAAATATTATTCAAATCAACTTTAATTTTATTTAATGAGATTAAATAATAATACGCAAACAATGGATAAATAATGATTGCATAAATCACCGCAACATATACTTCTGTTTCTTTAAACAATATTCCTCCAATTAAGATTATTAATATGATTAAAATTGTAGTTGTAACCTTAAAAAATAGCGACATCGATACTGAAAATTCTTTATTCATCGGACATTGTTTTTATTTTATTAATCAAATCATCTACTTTATTTCGCATGGTTGGATAGCTGACTTCAAATTCTTTCGCCATGTCTTTTAAACTTCCTGAGTTGACAAAGAATTGCATAATAAATGCTTGTTCTTCATTTGTAAGTTTCAGAAATAAAGGAAGTTCATAGTTTCCTACAACTTGTGTTTCGCAATGGTTGCAAATTAATTTTTCGACCGCTAATTCTTCGGCACAGCTGGGACATATAACAGGAAGTTTTTTCATTTGGTTAAATAATATTAAAATTAATTTTAATAAAGTTAAATGAAAGTTTAATTAATTCAAAATTTGAAATCATATTTTTTCAACTTTAATATTATTGATACATTTGCAACCTAAGTTTTAGTAAAATGAATTTTAAGAAATTAGCCCTTGCAGCATTGGCGTTAGGGACAACAGCATATATCGTTAATCACAATAAGAAAAATGTAAAATATAAACCTGCTCAAAATTTTGATTTAGGTGGATTTTTAGGGCGTTGGTACGAGATTGCACGTTTGGAAAATAAAGCACAAAAAGGACAAACAAATGTGACGCATCGTTTTAATTTGAACGAAGAAAATGGGCAATTGGAAGTGATTGTGCGCGGCTACAATGCGAAGAAAAAAGGGTGGGAAAAGATTGAAGGAATTGCAGCACAAGATATCGAAAATGTTGGGTTGTTCTCGACAACGTTTTTACCAATTTTAGCAAAAAAATTATATGTAATCGATTTTGATAAAGATTACAATAATGTATTAGTTGCAAGTGAAGATTATAAAAAGTTATGGATTCTATCGCGTAAGAAAGAGATTTCGGATAAGGTAAAAGACAGATTTTTTGATTCGGCAAAGAAAGTAGGATTTGATCCAAGTAAGTTAATTTGGCCTTCTCAAGTTCCGATTGCGAAATAAGATTATTTATTTTTAAGACATAAAAAAACCTCGAGAATTTCTCGAGGTTTTTTGTTTTATTATTTTTGGTTTTTCTTTTCCCAATCGATCGGGAAATTACAACTTTGGTATTCTTTTCCAATTTTAATGTAAGCATCACCAACTTGACGTTTTACCCAATCCATCAACAATGTACGTTCTTTATCTTGAACCGCAAATTTCTGAATTCTATAGTAATCATCTTGATAATTGATTTTATGCTCTGGATAAAATTTATTGATTTTTAAGATTCTTAAAGCTTTTCTGTTATCAAAATCATCTTCGAAAACTTGAGAAATATCTCCTTCATTTAATGTTGCAATTGCTGTAAACATTGGTAGAGGCAAAGCCATTTTCTCGAAACGATCGTCACCAGAATTTTGGTTCATGATATTTCCTGAGTTAAATTTTGTGTATTTATCATCAGAAAATCTTAATGCAGCATCTTTAAATGTCATTTTTCCGTCGTTAATTAAAACTCGAATCGAATCTAATTTATTATAAGCCTTTTTTATTTCTTCTTCCGTTGGTTTCAACGTAATCAAGATATGACGCAAATCTAATTCTTGTCCACGACGTTTTTCTAACTTAATAATATGATATCCAAAATCAGTTTTGAATGGATCAGAAATTTCACCTTCTTGTAAGTTAAACGCAACCGCATCAAACTCTTTTACCATTTTACCACGAGAAACTTTTTTGTATTCACCTCCGTTACTTGCGGAACCTGGATCTTCTGAATATAAAATTGCTTTCGTTGCAAAAGAGGCACCTTCTTCAATTTCTTTTTTGATTTCTTTTAATTGATCGATAATCTTTTGTTGATTTTCTTGTGAAACTTCAGGATAAGTTACAATATGGCTAATCGAAACTTCGTCTTTCACGTCTGGTAATTCACCTTGGTGTTTTTCGAAAAACATACGAACTTCTTCTGGTGTTGCATCAGCACCTTTTACAACCATTTCTCTTTTGTTACGCGCATAAATATTATCTTCAACGATATATTTAGTTTCGTTTTTCATTTCCGCCATTGTACGGAATCCGAAATAGTCTAAAATTTGTTTTTCTCCTCCAGCTTGAGCAATCCAACCTTCGATTTGGCTATTTAATTGACGAGTTACCTCATCTTGTGTCACTTTGATTAAAGTATCTTGTTTTGCACGATCAACCAACATTTTGTCTAACATAATGTCGTTTAGGAAATCACATTTATCTTCGACTTGCATCCCTTGTTGTTTTGACATTAAATAATCTCGATCTACATCAGACTCTAAAACAATCTGATCTCCGACAACAGCAGCTATACCATCTACTTTAGCAAGACGTTTTGGTGTTGGTTTTGCTGTTTGTGCAAAAGTATTTACCGTAAATAATGCTACAATTAGCAACATCATACTCGATTTAAATTTCATATACTTTAATTTCATTTTAATATTCTAAGCTCGATAAAAAAACTTACCGATGAGCAAATTTAACTTTTTTTGTTAAAGTCCAACATATTTTAATTTCCTTTAACAAAAGAATTGATTTTTTAGTTTATTGTTAAGATTAAACTAAGCCAAATGTACGCAAAGAAACATTCCAAGCAGATTCGAAATCAAAAAGATTCAAACCATGTTTTTCTTTGTGCTCATTTGCGAAACTAATTAATTTCTCGGTTGGCATATTTCCGACCATATCACTTTTTGACATTGGACATCCGCCCAAACCTTTTATAGCGCCATCAAAACGACGACAACCATTATCATAAGCGGCTTGTACTTTGGAATGCCATTCGGTATAAACGGTATGAAAATGTGCGCCAAATTCAATTTCTGGATAATGAGGAATCAAATTTTGAAACAAATCAACAATTGTTTTTTCGTCTGCAACGCCAATTGTATCTGATAAATTGATTGAAGAAATTCCGATATCAGCCATTTTTTTCGACCATTCTTTTACGATTTCTTCATTCCAAGTTTCTCCATAAGGATTTCCAAACGCCATCGATAAATAAATTAACATATGTTTACCATTATCATTTGCAATTTGGTTGATTTCTTTCACCATTTCAAATGCTTCTTCACGACTTTTATTCGTGTTGAATTGCTGAAAATTCTCTGAAATAGAAAAAGGAAATCCAATAATATCAACTTTTTCGTGTTCAGCAGCTTTTATTGCGCCACTTTTATTGGCAACAACAACAGACAATTTCGATTTTGAATTGGTTTTATCAATATTATCTAAAACTTCTTTCGTATCCGCCATCTGTGGAATCGCTTTTGGCGAAACAAAACTTCCACAATCTATCGCTTCAAAACCAACAGTCAATAAACGATTTAAGTAATCAATTTTCTTGTCAGTTGGTATAAAATCTTTGCGTCCTTGCATCGCATCACGTGGACATTCAATAATTTTAAAAGTTAGCTCACTCATTTTTTTGGTTTATTTGCGCCTTAAAGGTAGATAATTTAGTAATTTTGACAAAAATTAAAACGCAATGCAAACAGAATGGAGAGAAAAGTTGGTAACACGCTTTTTGAAATATGTTAAAACTTACACTGAAAGTGAGGCTTTTTTAGATAAATTTCCAAGTACAGATCGTCAATGGGATTTAGCAAATTATTTGGTTGAGGAGTTAAAACAAATCGGTTTAGAAGACGTTTCTATTGATGAAAATGGTTATGTTTTCGGATATGTACCTTCTACAGTTGATCATGAAGTGCCTACAATTGGGTTTGTTTCTCATATGGATACATCACCAGATTTTTCTGGAGAAAATGTACAACCTCAAATTTGGGAAAATTATGATGGTGGAGATATCAAATTGAACGAATCAATGATTTTATCACCAAACGAATTTCCTGAATTATCTCAATATAAAGGTCAAACTATCATTACGACTGATGGTACAACATTATTAGGTGCTGATGATAAAGCTGGTGTTGCAGAAATTGTAACAGCTGCTGAGTATTTGATTGCTCATCCAGAAATTAAACACGGACGTATCGCTATTGGATTTACACCTGACGAAGAAGTTGGTCGTGGAGCAGATTTCTTTAATGTAGAGAAATTTGGAGCTGAATGGGGGTATACAATGGATGGTTCTGAAATTGGAGAATTAGAGTACGAAAACTTTAATGCTGCATCTGGTATTGTTACAATCAAAGGTAAATCTGTTCACCCAGGTTATGCAAAAGATAAGATGATTAATGCATCTAATATTGCAATGGAGTTTGCTGCACAATTACCAAACGACGAAGTTCCTGAATTAACTGATGGTCGCGAAGGATTCTTTCATTTAGCTAAAATTACAGGAAATGTATCTGAAGCAAAAATGGTTTACATTATCCGTGATCACGATATGGAGCAATATGAAGCGCGTAAAGCTTTATTTTTACAAATTGCTGCTGATATTCAAGAGCGTTTTGATCATGAAGTAATTACAGCAGAAGTTTCTGATCAATATTTTAATATGATTGAGAAAGTAAAAGAGAAATTCCAATCTGTTGAAATTGCTGAACAAGCTTTGAAAGATTGTGGAGTTACGCCAAACATCAAACCAATTCGTGGAGGTACAGATGGTGCTCGTTTATCTTTTATGGGATTACCTTGTCCTAATATCTTTGCTGGAGGTCATAATTTCCACGGACCTTACGAATATGTTCCGGTAGAATCTATGGAAAAAGCAACAGAAATTATTGTACGTATTGCAGAATTAACAGCTGAAGGAGCGAAATAATTCTTACAATATATCTTAAAAATAACTTAAGTTTTCTTTTTTGGTTTAAATTTTGCATAATTTCAAATCAAATTAGAAAACTTTTTTTATGAAAAATATCGTATTATCAGCAGCCGCTATATTTTGTTCAACTTTTGCATTTGCGCAAGAAGAGATAAATGTTGGAGATTTTAATATCTTAAAAGTTTATGATAAAATTCCAGTTGAATTAATTTCATCAAACGAAAACCTAGTGAAAGTAGATGGAGTTAATGCGAGCGATGTTCAAGTTGAAAATAACAAAGGTGAACTGAAATTGAAAATGACAGGAACCAAATTGATGCAAGGAGGAGAAGCAACGGTTAAGGTTTATTACAAATCATTATACGAAATTCAGGCAAGTCAAGGTTCTCGCATTTATTCTGATGATGTTGTAAAATCACAAGCATTGTATTTGACATCTAACGAAGGTTCATCTATCAAATTACCAATCGAAACATCAAAATTAGAAGTCAAAATAAATTCTGGTGCTGAAGTAATTTTAACTGGTGATACTGAATTTCAGACTGTAATTGCAAATTCTGGAGGGAAATATTATTCGAAAACATTAAATTCTGATACAGCAAGTTTAACAACAAATGCAGGAGGAGTAATAGAAGCGAGAGCGGAGAAATCTGTAGATGCAAAAACTAGAGCAGGAGGAGTGATTGATATTTATGGTAATCCAACGCAACGTAATCAGAAAAAATTAGCTGGTGGAAAAATTAATTTTAAATGATTTAGAACTTTAACAATAATATAAAAGCAACGATTAATTCGTTGCTTTTTTTGTCTGATATAACAAATAAATCAATTCGACATATTTGCTATAACTTATAGTTCCTTCTTGATTATTAGCCTTCAAAAACTGATTATTTAACTCAGAAAAAGTATCGCTCGTAACACCTTCATATTTCAAATAATGTTTTAATTCGGCTTTTCTGTCTTGCTTTATTTTAGAATGCATATTATCCAATTCCATTTTCACAAAATACGGATCAGATTTGTAAATAGCACCTAAAAGCGTATAAATACTTTTATAATAAAACGAATAATTAATTTCAGGATTTCTAGATTTTGTACCTAAATAATAAGCTAAAAAATTAGCTTCACTTTCTGATGCAAATCCCATTTGGTGTCCATATTCGTGGAAAAGTGTTGCAGGTTGTTTCAAATTTGTATTGTATCTGTTCAGATTTGCTTCTGCCGTAAAAGGGTTATAGTATCCCAAAATACCCATATAATTTTGCATTTCCGAAATCCAAGATAATTTGTATTGTGTATCTTTTAATAATCGATAATTTTTTAACCATTTTACATTATTTACTTGGTGTTGTAAAGCAAAAAATTCTTGATTATAATCTTTTAAATTAGATTTGAATTTTATCGTTGTTGTTGAATCATTGTGTTCGATTAAATTTCTTGCTGATATTGCTTTATCAAGTTCGTAGCAATAGATTTCTTTCAGAATTTTAGGTTGAATAATGATTTTTTCTTTGTCAATAGTTAACGTTTGTTTTTTGTACATCACGCTCCAAGCAAACGTGTAAATAAAATAGATACAGTTTACAAAAATCATAATGCAATAAATTGAATGCGAAACTTTTTCTTTCGATTTGAAAAAACTTCGAATCAATTTAAAAATCAATACAAAACCGATTATTCCAATGATTAAATAAAACAATTCTCCAACAGGAAAATGAACTGAATTCGTAATTTTTGCAATAAATCCTGAAATTGGAAATGTAAGATGATTGACGATGAAATCATCAACGCTTTCGATTGAAAATAGTATCGAAAATAAAATAATTTGAAATAGAAAAATAAGGATACTTCGATAAGTTTTATTCAACTTCTTTAGCATATTGATTGGCGATATAACTGATATAAATTAACTGAAAGGTGTGGTAAAGCATAATCGGAATCAAATAAATACCGATATCTCCCGTAAAAATAACTGCTGCAATTACCGAGCCATGAACCAATGATTTTTTAGTCGAACAAAATTGAATTGTGATATCATCTTCTCGATTAAAATTCATTTTCTTACCAATCCATTTTGAAAGTTTGAAAAAGAAAAAGAATAACGCAACTACAATTATGAAAACTGCCAACAACGGAAGAACGCCTAATTTTGTAAATAATCCATCCAAAAAAGTATGACTAAAACTGTTGTAAACAATAAGTACAATGGTTAGTTTATCTAAATTACCGAATTGCTTTTTATATTTATTGTAAAAGAACCCTAAATAAGGTTGAAGAAGAGCTCCGATAAAAACAGGTAAAATAATTTTAAGAACTAAATCCAAAAAAGTTCCTAATAAATCAAATTCACCATTACTTTTTGATAAAAACAAACTCATCCAAAGCGGTGTAACAACAATACCTATTAGTCCAGAAATACTTGCGTTAAAGATAGCACTTGGTATATTTCCTTTCGCAATAGAAACCATTACAACTGACGAAGAAACTGTACTTGGTAACGCGGCTAAATAAAATATTGCGACATACAGAGTAAAATAAATTGGGTAATTTTTTATGAAAGGATAGAAACACAAGACTAATAATGGAAAAAATATAAATGTGATGGATTGAATCAAGACATGCATTTTCCAATTTGCTAAATCTTTAAAAACTTCTTTCCAATTAAGTTTTAATCCATAAAAAAAGAATACTAAGATAACTCCAATATCAATCATTGTATTCAGATTGAAATCCTTGTAAGACCACAAACTAATATCTGGGAAAAAATATGCGACAACAATGGCAACGAATAAAAACAGAATAAAAGGGTCGGGTAATTTATTTAGAATTTTCAAAATCAATAAAATTTAAACAAAAATAATAAATAAGATGATAAACATTTACTAAATATTTAATACTTTCGTTTTAAAGTAGAAAAGGGTATAATGTTAAGTATTTGTAAATTGATTAACTTTTTTTTATATTTGTATTTAAATAACCTAAAATCTATCTTATGAATACGTGTCTTCAATGTAACCAAACTTTATTTGGTCGAAAAGACAAAAAATTCTGCAACGATTTTTGTCGAAATTCTTATAATAATAATCTTAATCGCGACAAAGTTGAAATTGTTCGTAATATTAATAACAGATTAAGAAAGAATAATCGTATATTGAAAACCTTATTAGATGAAGGCGCTCGTTCGGTAAATAAAAACGAATTGAGTTTGAGAAACTTTGATTTTAAATACATTACGAATGTAGATGAATCAAAAAATGGCACGATTTTTTATGTGTACGATGTTGGATATCAAGAGTTAAACGAAGAAAATTATTTATTATTTCAGGAATAAATTTTTATTTTTTTATTGAAAAAAGCGCGTCAACATGTTGATGCGCTTTTATATTTTCTATCAAATCTGTTTTTTTATACATTATATTTTACGACTAATTTTTGTGTGAATTAAGTTTAACTTTCTAAAATAACTTACCTTTGTTCAACGATGAAAAAAGATATTAATCAACTTGATCCGAAAGAATTTATTCTGATTAAAGGTGCAAAATTGCACAACTTAAAAAACATTGATTTAGCGATTCCAAAAAATAAATTGGTCGTGATTACTGGGATGTCTGGTTCTGGGAAATCTACTTTGGCTTTTGATACGTTGTATGCAGAAGGTCAGCGTCGTTATGTCGAAAGTTTGTCGTCTTATGCGCGTCAGTTTTTAGGAAAATTGGATAAACCACAAGTTGATTATATCAAAGGAATAGCGCCAGCAATAGCGATTCAGCAAAAAGTAAATTCAACAAATCCACGTTCTACAGTTGGGACAACAACAGAAGTCTATGATTATCTAAAGTTGTTGTACGCACGAATTGGAAAAACATATTCACCGATTACAGGAGAATTAGTTCAAAAAGATTCGGTAACGGATGCGATTGATTATCTAAAAACTTTTGTGGCTGAAACTAAATTTATTCTTCAAATAAAATTGGTTGTGCCAGAAGAGCGTTCGTTTGCAGAACATTTGAATATTCTTCAACAGCAAGGGTTTACACGTTTGAGTGTCGATGGAAATCAAGTGAAAATTGAAGATTTAATTTCATTTAATTTTGAACCTCAACCCGAAAATGATATTCATCTTGTCATTGATCGTATCGCTTTGCCAACAGAGGACGAAGAATCTTTTTATCATCGTTTGGCAGATTCTATCGAGACGGCTTTTTTCGAAGGAAAAGGAGAAATAGCGATTGTAAATGTAGAAGATAATACGGTAAAATATTTCTCAAATAAATTTGAATCAGATGGTTTGATTTTTAATGAACCAACTATTCATTTCTTTAGTTTCAATAATCCTTATGGAGCTTGTCCAACTTGCGAAGGTTACGGGAAAGTAATTGGAGTTGAGGAAAATCTTGTCGTTCCAAATAAATCGTTGTCAATCTACGAAGATGCGGTTGTAGCTTGGAAAGGCGAGAAAATGGGCGAGTGGAAAAATCATTTTATCAAACTTTCTCAAAAAGTAGATTTTCCAATTCATAAACCTTATTTTGAATTATCCGAAGAGCAAAAAGACTATTTGTGGCACGGAGATAACGACTGGGAAGGATTGGACGGCTTTTTCAAAATGGTTGAGGAGAATACATACAAAATTCAATATCGTGTAATGTTGTCTCGTTATCGTGGTAAAACAACTTGTCCAACTTGTAAAGGAAAGCGTTTGCGTAAGGAAACGAATTACGTGAAAATTGCGGATAAATCGATTAATGATTTGGTTGATTTACCTTTGAATGAGTTGAATGATTTCTTTACAAGTATTACATTTAACGAATATGATCAGCAAATTGCGGGTCGAATTATATATGAGATTAAGTCGCGTTTAACGTTTTTGTTAGATGTTGGTTTAGAATATTTAACGCTAAATCGTGCTTCGAATACGTTGTCTGGAGGAGAATCACAACGTATCAATTTAGCAACTTCTTTGGGAAGTAGTTTGGTTGGTTCGATGTATGTGTTAGACGAGCCTTCGATTGGTTTACATTCGCGTGATACAGCTAAATTTATTACAATTTTACATCGTTTACGCGATTTAGGCAATACAGTGATTGTGGTAGAGCATGATGAAGATATCATGAAAGCTGCTGATTATATCATCGATATTGGTCCAGAAGCAGGAACAAATGGAGGTGAAGTAGTTTTTGAAGGAACCTATGATGAATTATTAAAAGGTGATACATTAACATCTAAATATTTGAACGGAAAATTAGAAATTGAAGTTCCTAAAAAACGTCTAAAATCTCCTAATTATTTGAAAATTATTGGAGCAAGAGAAAATAATCTAAAAAATATTGATGTTAAATTTCCTCTGAACGAATTAACCGTTATTACAGGTGTTTCGGGTTCAGGGAAATCTACCTTAATGAAAGATATTTTAGCACCAGCTGTTCAGCGTCATTTCGAGATTTTTGGAAATAAAATCGGTGATTTTGATGAGTTAGTTGGAGATTTAAAACAATTGGAAGGAATTGAGTTAATCGATCAAAATCCAATCGGGAAATCTTCGCGTTCTAATCCTGTGACGTATGTAAAAGCTTACGATGATATCCGAAATTTATTTGCCAATCAGAAAGCAAGTAAAGTGATGGGATTTCAACCAAAACATTTTTCGTTTAATGTAGATGGCGGTCGTTGTGATACGTGCAAAGGAGAAGGAACGATTACCATCGAAATGCAGTTTATGGCTGATGTAGAGCTGATTTGTGAAGATTGTCACGGAGAACGTTTCAAGAAAGAAATCTTAGAAGTTAAGTTTGAAGGAAAATCGATTTCAGATGTTTTAAATCTAACAATTGATGAAGCAATTGACTTTTTTGCAACGCATCAACAAAATAAAATTGTCGAAAAACTAAAACCATTGCAAGATGTTGGTTTGGGGTATGTAAAACTTGGGCAATCGTCAAATACACTTTCTGGTGGAGAGGCGCAGCGTGTGAAGTTGGCTTTTTTCTTGACGAAAGGAGAAACAACAAACAAAACCTTGTTTATTTTCGATGAGCCTTCTACAGGTCTGCATTTCCATGATATTCAGAAATTGATTAAAGCGTTACGTGCTTTGATTGATTTGGGACATTCGGTTTTTGTAATCGAGCATAATATGGATATTATCAAAGTAGCCGATTGGGTAATTGATCTTGGTCCAGAAGGAGGAAAAAAAGGTGGTTATTTAGTTGCTGAAGGAACACCAGAAGATTTTGTCAAAGCAAAAGAATCCTATACTGCACAATTCTTGAAAGATAAATTGAAATAATAATAAAATTAAAAAAATGATATAGCATTTATCTTAAAATATATAAATGAATTGTTTAAGTTTATATTAATGTAATTTTATACATTATTTTTAAGAATTAAATCTTGCAGTTTCTATCTCTATAATTTTAAATTGTATATAAGTGCGCACTTTTCATTTTAACTATAGGATTATATCTCCAAGTTTTTTGTGTAGTTAATTTAGTTTTAATGATACAATCTAAAACCTAATTTCAGGCATATATTTGCATGTTTATCAAACAACGCATGTACAAGCTCTTCTTCGTCATCAATTTCTTTCGCTAAACAAAAATAATATTGATCCAAAATCGTACTCAAAATTGGAGAAGGATTTACATATCCAGACAAAGCTTTTGCGCCCGTCACATCAATAAAATATTGAAAACTTTCGTCTTCCAAATCCAAATTCATTGTATTCGAAAAATGAACAATTTTATCAGTTAATTTTCCTTGAAAAATCTCAGCAACTTCTTCCAAACTATAGTAATAATCATCAATTTGAATTTGATTTCCTTGTCCTTCAAAAACTAAATAAATGATTTTATAATCTCTAAAATATTTATCATGATAAAGAAGATTGGTCAAACTTTCCTCGAAACCTTCAAAGCTATCAGTCGTTTTATAAACATTCGTAATCTGAAATTCTCGCGCCAAATGTTCCAAAAATTCCAATAATTGCGAATCATTTTGCTCTTCAATATCTGCTACAGATTCCAAACAAAACAGTTTGAAATCATCTTCGTCTTCAGTTCGTATAATATCCGTCATCTATTTTACTATTTTTCAAAGGTAAGATGTAATTTTTAAATGATTAAAATCACGCGTATAATGATTAATATTTAATAATTTAGAATTATTCTATATAAATAAATTTAATGAAAAATAATATTGATTTACAAAGTCTTGCGGAACAATTGAGTTGTCCAAATGGAGACGAAGGGATTGAAGTTGGTGAGCAAATGAATGAAAGTAATTTTGGCATGACGAAAACGACAATAGATCATTTACAATTACAAAATCAAGAACAAATTTTGGAGTTAGGTCATGGAAATTGTAAGCATTTACCTTATGTATTGAATCAAGCAAATGGTTTAGAATATATTGGTTTAGAACTTTCACAGGTCATGAAAAATAGTGCTATCACGAACAATTCTGATTATTTGAATGCAAATATTAGATTTGAAATAATTATGGATGAAAGAATTCATTTTTATGAAAAACGTTTTGATAAAATTTTCACAGTGAATACAATCTATTTTTGGAAAAATCCTAAATTTTTCTTGAGTGAAATTTATAGAGTCTTGAAATTCAATGGGGAATTTGCTCTTACTTTTGCTAAAAAGGAATTTATGGAAACTTTACCTTTTACTCAATTTGGCTTCAATTTATACACAGAAGACGAAGTGATAAAACTATTGAAATCAGCTAAATTTTCTATTGAAAATAGAAAAACATTTTCAGAAAGTGTAATTAGCAAAGCTGGCGAAAAAGTTGAAAGAGAGTATAGTATAATTATTGCAAAAAAATAAAATGATTTTTATTGATAATAAACTTAATTTTTTTGAGAAAAGAATGAGTAAATAATTTCTAAAGTAGAAAGAATTAGCAGAAATTTGTATCCTTATTTCAAGAATATGAAACAACCACAAAGAGTATTCGATTTATCTCGATTTCAAGAAAAAAATACACCTAACATTTCGATTTTTAATTACAAAGAAAAAGGAGAATGGAAGGGAATTTCTACAACAGATTTTATCAATCGAGTAAATAATATTTCGAAAGGTTTGATTGCAAATGGTGTTCAACAAAATGATAAAGTTGCGTTAATCAGCGAAAATCGTTTAGAATGGAATTTAGTAGATTTTGCAATTCAGCAAATTGGAGCTGTTGTTGTGGCAATTTATCCCAATATTTCGGATAATGATTACGAATTTATTCTAAATGATGCCGAAATCAAACTTTGTTTTGTGAGCAATGATGCGTTGTATCAACGATTATTAGGAATCAAAGATCGTATTCCAAATCTTGAACAAGTTTATACATTTAATACTTATCCGCATACACCAAATTGGATTGAGCTAATTTCGAAAGGAATTTCTATTTCTGATGAGGTTTTACAAACGAAGATGGACAATGTAAAACCAACTGATTTAGCAACTCTTATTTATACTTCTGGAACAACAGGAAACCCGAAAGGCGTTATGCTTTCTCACGAAAATTTATTGGCTGATGTCAATAGTTCCGAATATTCTTTTCCTGTAAAAGCGTATGATAAAGCGTTGTCTTTTTTACCTGCTTGTCATGCGTATGAACGCGTCTTTCAATACGTGTACATCAAAATGGGATTACCAATCTATTTTGCACAATCAATGGATACGATTGGGCAAGATATGAAAGAAGTTCAACCACATATTTTTTCGGCTGTTCCACGTGTTTTAGAGAAAGTTTACGATAAAATAATGGCGACTGGCGAACAATTGACAGGAGTAAAAAGAGCTTTATTCTTTTGGGCAATTTCGTTAGGAGAACAGTATGATTTAGATGAATCAAAGCTTTCGGCTTGGTATAAATTTCAATTAAACATTGCTCGAAAATTAATTTTTTCGAAATGGAAAGCGGCGCTTGGCGGTAATGTCAAAGGAATTGCATCGGGAAGTGCAACTTTACAAACTCGTTTATTAAAATTGTATTTAGCAGCCGGAATTCCAATTTACGAAGGTTATGGTTTAACAGAAGCTGGACCTTGTTTATCTGTAAATTGTATCAAACGTGGAATGAAAATCGGAACTGTAGGTATTCCTTTGATTGATATTGAAATTAAATTAGCTGAAGATGGAGAAATCTTAGCAAAAGGTAAAAATATCATGCAAGGATATTATAAAAATTCTGAGGCGACGGCTGAGGTTTTGAAAGATGGTTGGTTGTATACGGGCGATATTGGTGAATGGGTTGATGATAAATTCTTAAAAATTATCGATCGTAAAAAAGAAATGTTCAAAACTTCTGGAGGAAAATATGTTGTGCCACAACAAATTGAGAAAATTCTTTCCGAATCTAATTATATCGAACAAATTATGGTAGTTGGAGAAGGACGAAAATTCCCAGCAGCTTTGGTTATTCCTTCTTATGAAAACTGCATTGATTGGACAAAAGCAAATGAATCTTCATTGATTAATTTACCTCTTGAAGAATTTTTAACGCATCCAAAAATTTATGAATTGATAGGAAATGAAATCAATAAATTAAATGTCAATTTTGGAAATTGGGAAAAAATTAAAAAATTTCATTTATTACCTTATGAATTCACAATTGAAGCGGGAGAATTAACGCCAACTTTGAAAATGAAACGTAAAATCATTTCAGAAAAATATAAAAAAGAAATTGACGAAATTTATCCATAAAAAAAAACCTCAATTCATGATGAATTGAGGTTTTTTTTATGGATTCATTCTTCCATTGGAATATCCTCGAATCACAGTATAATTTACTTTACTTATACTATCACTAAAAGAAGCGTTATCGGTATATAGAATAAAATCTACTTTCTCTTTGATATTTCCATGAGTTTCAAATTCATTATAAAGTGAATTAACTTGAAGTTTTCCTTTATTCTCCTTTAAGAATAATTCAAAAAATGAATCATTTCCACCTTTTGGAATAAAATAATTAGTTGGTAAATATTTACAATCACAATTATCAGTGCTCAAATAATAGTGTCCAGAACATTGTAATTCATATAATTTAATATCTCTAATTTTATAAGACTTTTTAAAATCAGAGCTGCAAGAGTAAAATAATAGTAGAAATAAAATTAGATATTTCATAATTGTAATATTTATGACGAAAATAATTCTTTTTAAGTTGAAGATAAAATTTTTGAAAAACTCATCATTTTATGCTATTTTCGACGAATTCTTTTCAAAATTACAAAACTATAAGTGCGCTATGGAAGCAACCAGAATTTTTGATTTACCAAAACGTCAGCTGGAGAAGTTTCCTGATTTATCCATGTTTGTATCCAAACAAAATGGAGAATGGAAACCGATGAAAACCACAACTTTTTTAGAACATGTTAATGCAATCTCAAAAGGATTGATCGCTTGTGGAGTTCAGCCAGGTGAAAAAGTGGGATTAATCTCAGAAAATCGTGTCGAATGGAATATAATAGATTATGCGATACAACAAATCGGAGCTGTTGTGGTAGCGATTTATCCGAATATTTCTGACAACGATTACGAATATATTTTTAGCGATTCGGCTATAAAATTGTGTTTTACAAGTAATCTCGATTTGTACACGCGAATCAATCAACTAAAAACAAAATTGCCTTCATTAGAGCAATTGTACTCGATTGATGAGTTTGAAAATACCGAAAGTTGGAATGTTTTAATCGAAAAAGGAAAAACAATTCAACAAGAAGAAATAGATAAACGTGCCGCAAATGTAAAGCACGAAGATTTAGCTTTTTTAATCTATACGTCAGGAACAACAGGAAATCCGAAAGGTGTGATGTTGTCGCATAAAAACATTATTGCAGATGTTATGGCTTGCGAATATTCAACACCACTTGATCCTTACGATCGTGCTTTGACCTTTCTTCCAGCTTGTCATGCGTATGAGCGAACAATTCAGTACTTGTATGTGTACATGGGAATTTCGATATATTTTGCAGAATCGATGGAGAAGATTGGCGATAATTTAAAAGAAATCAAACCGCATATGATTACGGCTGTTCCTCGTGTGATTGAAAAAGTGTATGAAAAAATCATGCAAACGGGAGCGCAATTATCAGGTTTTAAGAAATCTATTTTTGATTGGGCTGTAAAAGTTGGCGATGAGTTTGTGTTAGAAGATGATCAGCGTTCTACAATTTATAATTTGAAATTAGCAATTGCCCGAAAATTAGTTTTACACAAATGGTACGAAGGACTTGGTGGCGAATTAAAAGCCATTGTAACGGGAAGTGCAGCGATTCAACAACGAATTGTTCGCGTATTTTTAGCTGCCGAAATTCCAATTTATGAAGGTTATGGATTGACAGAAGCTTCGCCAGTAATTGCGGTGAATTGTTTTCGTCGAGGTAAAAAGATAGGAACTGTTGGACCTCCGTTGAAAGGTGTTGAAGTAAAATTGGCTGATGATGGCGAAATTTTAGTGAAAGGTGATATTGTGATGATGGGTTATCATAATTTACCAGAAAAAACTGCCGAAGAAATCAAAGATGGTTGGCTATACACGGGTGATATTGGAGAATGGATAGACAATAAATTCTTGAAAATTGTTGACCGTAAAAAAGAAATGTACAAAACTTCGGGAGGGAAATATATTGTTCCACAACAAATCGAAATGAAAATGGTAGAATCGCCATTCATCGAGCAATTGATGGTTGTTGGAGAAGGCGAGAAGTTTCCTGGAGCTTTTGTGGTTCCGAGTTATACAAATCTCAAAAAATGGGCGCAGTCAAATGCTTCTGAAATTGTAAATCTTCCTCATGATGAATTTCAGAAAAGTGATGTTGTCAAAAAGAAATTAGAAGATGAAATCAATCAACTGAATAATCATTTCGGACATTGGGAGCAAATCAAAAAGATTGCAATTATTCCAAATGAAATGACCGTAGAAGGTGGAGAATTAACGCCAACGTTAAAATTTAAACGTAAAATTATTTTAGAAAAATACAAGAAACAATACCAAGAAATTTTTGGATAATTAATAAGAGTCTCAGTTTTTTGAGACTCTTTTTTATAACCTTTAATTAAGATTAAAATCTATATTTTTGTAAAAACAAAATCAATTGAATTCAGTTAAAGTTTACGCAAAACAAACAAGCAATTGGGGATTATTATTCGGTAGTCTTTTATTTTTTGCTTGTTCAATTTATTTATTTTTAAACGCCAATCAAGTTAATTCTCCGCAAACTGCAAAAGTTTTAAGTGGAATTTTATTTGTTCCAAGTTTACTATTTATCATAATTTCAATCAAAAAGTTGATGAAAAAACAATTGATTTTATTGATCGATAAAAAAGGAATCGTTTACAAACCTTCTGATGAATTGAATTATATTGAATGGGGAAAAATTTTGGAAATTGAAGAACTGAAATTACCTCGTCAACGTGTTATCAATATAAAAGTTGTTGATGCTGATGATTTTATTAATAATGAATCTCAAAAATTCTTACAAGCACGCATGAGATTTTGGAATAAAATGTATGGTGCTGTTGTTTCGTTTGATGCAAATACATTAGATAAAAATCACTTCGAAATCATGAATCTTTTTGATGAATTTATGGAAGATTATAAGATTTCTACAGCGTCAAAAAATGATTAATTCGAAAGAATAGACTATTTTTGCAGTATGCAAATCGATTTACTTTATAAAAATTTGGGCATCAAAGATATGAATGCAATGCAACGTTCAGCATTCAAAATGTCCGAAAATCAACGAGATTTAATTCTATTATCACCAACAGGTTCTGGTAAAACATTGGCGTTTTTATTTCCGACTTTAAGAGATTTAAATCCAGATGTAAAAGGTGTTCAAACCTTAATTTTAGTTCCTGCGCGTGAGTTAGCTTTACAAATCGAAACAGTTTTCAAATCGATGAAATCTGATTATAAAGTAACGTGTTGTTATGGTGGACATAATACAAAAGTTGAGCAAAATACTTTGTTAGAAGCTCCGGCTGTTTTAATTGGGACTCCAGGCCGTATTGCGTATCATTTGCGTAACGAAAATTTTGATCCTTCCACTGTTCAAACTTTAATTTTGGATGAGTTTGATAAAGCCTTAGAATTAGGTTTTCAAGAAGACATGAGCTTTATTGTTGAGCAACTTTCTGGCTTAAAACAACGTATCTTGACTTCTGCTACAGAAATGGAAAATATTCCAGAATTTGTTGGATTGAATGACGAAAAAATTGTGAGTTATCTGAAACAAATCGAGGTAAAACCAGATTTACACATGAAAGTGGTGAATACCATTTCTGAAGAAAAATTGGATACATTGTTCAATTTGATTTGTAAAATTGGAAGCAAACGCATGTTGATTTTCTGTAATCACCGCGATGCAGTTGATCGTATTAGCAATTTGTTGCATGAAAAAGGAATTGCACGCGAAAGTTTTCATGGAGGAATGGAACAAGACGAACGTGAACGTGCGTTACTGAAATTCAGAAATGATTCGGTTCGAGTTTTAATTACAACAGATTTGGCTGCGCGTGGTTTGGATATTCCAGAAGTAGATTCGATTATTCATTATCAATTACCTGCAAAAGAAGCTGCTTTTATTCACCGTAATGGACGTACAGCGCGTATGAATGCGAAGGGTTTTGTTTATTTAATTATCAGTAATGAAGAGCATTTTCCGTTTGTAAATGAAAATTTACCAATCGAAAATTTAGGTGGAACATATAAAATTCCAGAACGTACTCCTTACCAAACGATTTATATTTCTGCAGGAAAAAAAGACAAAGTAAACAAAGTTGATATTGTTGGATTTTTGTTCAAAAAAGGAGGTTTAGAAAAAAACGATGTCGGAATTATTGAGGTAAAAGATACCACTTCGTATGTTGCGATTAACCGTAAAAAAGTTCCGGACTTATTGAAAAAATTGAACGGTCAAAAAGTAAAAAATAAGAAAGTAAAAATGCAAATTGCATACTAAAAAATAGAATTTTATGTTAGCACACCACGTATTATTTTGGTTAAAAGATGACGCTACAGAAGCTGAAGTGAATACATTTCATCAAGCTTTGAAAGATTTAGAACCAATTGCTCCTTCAGCATTTTTTCATGTTGGGACACCAGCAAATATCGAAAGAGATGTTATCGACGCTTCGTATTCGTTTTCTTTGTTTGCCGCTTTCGAAACGATGGAACAATTTGAAACATATCAAAAACATCCACAACATATCGAGTTTTTGAATGGTCCAAATAAATTAGCAAAACGAGTATTAATCTATGATGCAGATTAATAATTACTAAAAATATAAGTTTAAAATCCGTCAAATGACGGATTTTTTTATTTTCTAAAAATTTGTAAATCAAGTTTATTTATAATTAATTGTACTTATATTTGTACAAAATATTGTACATATGTTGATAACAAGTATTTCTGAATTTAGAAAAGATATCAAAGAATATTTTGATCGTGTGACGAACAATTTTGAAACATTGATTATTAATCGAGGAAAAAATTCCGGTGTTGTTATTATGTCTTTAGAAGAGTATAATTCGCTAATGGCTACGAATCACGAGCTTTCTTCTCGCAAAAATGAAGAGCGTTTGGATGCTGCAATTGAGAAATTAAAAACTCAGAAAACGTTTACAAAAGAGTTAATTGAAGAATAGATGAAAATCGTTTTTGTTGATGAATCTTGGGAAGATTATTTGTATTGGCAAAAAACAGATAAATCTAAATTGAAAAAGATCAATGAATTGATTAAAGATATTGCTCGAAATCCTTTTGATGGTCTGGGGAAACCAGAAGCTTTGAAACATAAATATGCAGGATTTTGGTCGAGAAGAATAGATCATGAACATCGGTTAATATATCGTGTTGTAGAAGATGAAATTCAAATCGCGAAATGTCGTTTTCATTATGATTGATATACTTCTTTATCAATCAACAATATAATCTATCATACAATAATCACGAATTTCTATCAAAATAAGCAAATAATCGTTACAAATACCCGTAAATTTGCAAATGATTTCTGAAAAGGAAATCAATAGAATTTAAGCAATGATTATAGAGACAGAAGAAGAGTTAATCGGAATGAAAAAAGTCAGCGAAGCTGTAGCCGTTACTCTTAAAGAGATGAAAGATTATGTAAAACCTGGAATGTCAACAAAAGAATTGGACGATTTTGGTGCGAAGATTATGCACAAATTTGGTTGCAAATCAGCTCCTTTCGAGACGTATCAATTTCCTGGTTATACTTGCTTAAGCGTGAATGAAGAAATTTGTCACGGAATTCCAAGAGCCGATAAAATTTTGAAAGACGGAGATGTGATTAATATTGATGTTTCTGGAGAATTAGGTGGTTTTTGGGCTGATAATGGAGGTTCTATTGTTGTTGGAGAAGATGTGAATGGTTATCAAAAAATTGTTGATGCATCTATTTCTGCGCTTCAAAAAGCAATTGCGGCTGTAAAATCTGGAGTTAAAATCGCTGATATTGGTGGAATTATTGAGAAAGAAGCAAAAAAACATCATTATCATGTGATTGAGAATTTAACTGGTCATGGAGTAGGGCGTTCATTGCACGAAGAACCATTGGATTTGATGAATTTCAGAGACCCTGATGATAAACGTCGATTCCGTAAAAATTCAGTTATTGCATTGGAAACTTTTATTTCAGAAAATTCTTACGAAGCAATTGAGCAAGCGGATGGTTGGACAATGATAGGAAATGCACCTGGCGTTTTTGCACAACACGAACATACTGTTTTGGTTACTTCTGAAGGTCCTATGATTTTAACGCACATGAATGGTAATTGGTAAAATTATATGAAGAGAAACGAATATATTAAAGTAGACCGCGAAGTGGTCAAAAAAATGAGCGAAGATATTCAGGCTTATTTAACAGAAAATAAGTTGGAACGTGTAAAAACTAAGGATATGATGCCTTTCTTAATTGAAAAAGGATATTTTCCTCACGACCGTAAAAAAGGATATCCTTTGCGTCAGATTCTAACAGATTTGAAAAAATCGGAAGAATTACATTTATTACCGCAAGCATTTCCAGAATATTTGGAAATCGAGAATAAAAAAACATCTACCTACTGGTATTTTAGTCCAGTAAAATAATATTAAACACTTCTATTGAAGTGTTTTTTTTATTGCTAACAAATTCAAAATCTTTACTTTTTGGAATATTAATTGATACAATTTGATCGTTTATTAGATGAAAAATCAAGCTTTTTAATTTCTTATCTTATGTCAATGAAATCTCGCTGATGACTGAGCTAAATTTGTCCTATCAAAATAAATAATTAATTAAAAACAATCAAATAATCATTCGTTATGAAAAAATTATTATTCACGTTAATGTTATCAGCAGCTTCAATGTCTGCATTTGCTCAAAATTATACAAATGATAAAGCGCACTCAAAATTAGGCTTTTCTGTTTCTCACATGACAATTTCTGATGTTGAAGGACAATTCCAAAATTTTGATGTTCATTTAAACTTTACAAAAGAAGATTTAAGCGATGCAAAATTTCATGTAGTTGCAGATATCAATTCAATCAATACAGGAGTTGAAGCACGTGATAATCATTTGAAATCAGCAGATTTTTTCAATGCAGCAAAAAATTCAAAATTAGAATTCTCTTCAAAAGGAATCACACGTGTTAAAGGAAATCAATTTAAAATGATTGGTGATTTAACATTAAACGGAGTAACTAAACCAGTTGCGTTAAAATTAGTTTACAACGGAAGTATCAATAATAACGGAGTTAAAACGTACGGATTTACAGTAAAAGGAAATGTAAAAAGAAGTGATTTTAACATCGGTGGTAATTTCCCAGAAGCTGTTGTAGGTGATGTTGTTACCTTAACATCTAACTTAGAATTTGCAGCTCCAAAAGCTAAATAATAATAAATAAAATATACTATAAAAATCTTGAATTTCAATACGTTAAAATCTATAACTTCAAGTTTTTCTACAACTGATAAAATGCCAGTTTTATTTTTAGGACATGGCTCTCCGATGAATGCAATCGAAGAAAATATTTTTGTAGAAGGTTGGAAGAATATTGGAAAAACAATCCCAAAACCAAATGCGATTATTTGTATTTCGGCACATTGGGAAACGAAAGGGACTAAAGTTACGGCTTTAGAACAACCGAAAACGATTCACGATTTTTATGGTTTTCCGCAAGCTTTATTCGATGTTGAATATCCAGCACCAGGAAATCCAGAATTGGCTACAGAGGTCAAAAATTTAATTAAAACAACAGATGTCGATTTAGACAAAATGTGGGGATTTGACCACGGCTCTTGGAGTGTGATTAAATTTTTGTATCCAGAAGCAGATGTTCCGATGATAGAACTGAGTTTGGATGTTTATAAAACGCCAAAAGAGCATTACGAATTAGCGAAGGAATTAGACGCTTTGCGTAGTAAAGGGATATTAATAGTAGGAAGTGGGAATGTTGTACACAATTTGAGAGCATTAAATTGGAGCGAGCCAAATGCTGGTTATGATTGGGCTTATGAAGTGAATGATACATTCAAGAATATTGTTCAAACAGGTAATCACGACGAATTGTTCAATTTTGTACAAAAAGGTAGCGCATTTAATCTCGCCGTACCATCTATGGAACATTATTTGCCAGCTATTTACGCATTAGCATTACAAGGAAAAGAAGAGGAGCTAACACTTTTTAATGATAAACTAATTTATGGATCATTAGGAATGTTATCATTCAAAATAGGATAAATAAAATCAATTTAAATAACAAATAAAAACAAAACATTATGGCAACAAAATGGAATTTAGACCCTTCTCATTCAGAAGTCCAATTTAAAGTAAAACACATGGTAATTTCTACAGTAACAGGAAATTTTGATCATTTCAATGCTGATGTAGAAGCTAATTCAGATGATTTTTCTGATGCAAAATTTGAATTTGATGCAAAAGTAGATTCAATCAATACAAAAAATGCAGATCGTGATGGACATTTAAAATCAGCTGATTTCTTTGCTGCTGAGCAATTTCCAGAAATGAAATTTGAAAGTACTTCAGGTATTCAAAACGGAAAAATTAATGGAACTTTAGAAATTCGTGGTGAAAAACAGCCAATTACATTAAATGCAGATTTTGGTGGAGTTATCACTGATCCATGGGGATTACAAAGAGCTGGATTCGAATTTTCAGGAGAAATCAACCGTAAAGATTACGGATTAGGATGGAGCCAAGTAACAGAAGCTGGAGGATTAGTGGTTTCTGATAAAGTAAAATTATTGGTGAATTTAGAGTTTACTCAAGCCCAATAATCATAATTTTTAATAGCAAAAAAACCACTTCAAACGAAGTGGTTTTTTTTGTGTTATTTATTTTTGTTCTCCCAAAAAGTAGCATTTTTAATTCCGATTTCTGTAGGATTAAAATCAGGATTTTTAATTCCTTTTTTACGTTTGTCTTTATAATCTTTCCAGACTTTAAGCCCAACTCCGCTTAATAATAAAATAGCAATAACATTTACCCAAGCCATTAAACCAACACCAATATCTCCAATTGCCCAAGCAGTTTCAGCAGTTTTGATTGTTCCGTAATACGTAGCACCTAAAAAACAAATACGTAAAATCCATACATATACTTTTCTATTTCCTTTCTTGAAAATGTATGTAATATTCGTTTCAGCATAATAGTAATAAGCCATAATCGTTGTAAAAGCAAAGAAAAACAAAGCAATTGCAACAAAACTATTTCCGAATGAAGGAAAATGACTTGAAACAGCTGCTTGCGTAAAACCTGTATAATCTACTCCAGGAAGATTTTGAGTAATGAAACTTCCCGCTTTTTCTGGGTGATTCACATTGTATTTTCCTGTAAATAAAATCATAAAAGCAGTTGCAGTACATACAAATAATGTATCGATGTAAACAGAAAAAGCTTGTACCAAACCTTGTTGTGCAGGATGGTTTACTTCCGCAGCCGCAGCCGCATGAGGAGCAGTTCCTTGACCAGCTTCGTTAGAATAAATTCCACGTTTTATTCCCCAAGCAATTGCAGATCCAAAAACACCACTATAAAGTGATTCTTGATTGAAAGCTGATGAAAAAATTAATCGTAAAACTGATGGAACTTGATGAATATTCATTCCGATAATAATCATTGCCATTAAGATATAAGCGCCTGCCATAAAGGGAACGATAAATTCAGAAGCTTGTCCTAAACGTTTTACACCTCCAAAAATAATCAAGGCTAATAATCCAATAATGATGAATCCTACAATGTTGATTGGAATCCCAACAAAATTATAAATAGGAATATCAAACGCATTGTTTAAAGCTGATGAAATACTATTCGACTGAACGCCTGGTAATAATAATCCACAACTCATAATTGTAATGATTGCAAACAAAACCGCGTACCATTTGATTCCTAAACCTTTTTCGATGTAGTATGAAGGACCTCCACGATATTCTCCATCGATTTCTTGCTTGTAGACCTGTCCTAATGCAGATTCTATGAATGCAGATGCACTTCCTAAAAATGCGATAAACCACATCCAAAAAATTGCTCCAGGGCCTCCCATTGCGATTGCGGTTGCAACACCAACAATGTTTCCGGTTCCGACACGACCAGAAATTGCTAAAGAAAAAGCTTGGAAAGGAGTGATTCCTTTGTCCGATTTTTCGCCACTAAATAGCAAGCGAACCATGTCTTTTATGTAGACTATTTGTAAAAATCCGGTGCGAATAGAGAAGTAAATTCCTGTTAAAGCGCAAAGTCCAATCAAGGCATATGACCAAACGTAGCTACTTATTAGATTGATGATATCATCCATTTGAGTAAAAAATTTTGTTCTTGTGTTTATTTGTGGTGCTAAAATGCTAAAAAAATCTTAATTATAAGATTTAATCTGTTTATTTATTCGAAAAAATAAATACAAGCAAGAATTTTATTCTAAATTTTGAAGATATATTATTTAAACCTTTAGTTTGATAAAAGGTGTGTAATTGGTTAAATACAAATAAAAAAGGTTGCAAATTACTGTAACCTTTTTCTGTTTTTTTATTATGATCGAATGATTTTTAGTTTTGCAAAATTTAAGAGTAATTTTTTTTCTCCTGCATTATCAAAATGAATAATTGCTTTCATATCTGATGGTTCTCCTTGCAAATCTTTCACAATTCCTCGTCCAAAACGATCGTGAACAACAACTTGACCAACTTGCAAACCTTGTGCATTTGCTGTTGATGAAGCGTTACTTTTTGTTTGATTTAGTGGTTTGAAATTTGACCTTGGTTGAGCTGGTTCTACACGAGCTCTTGGATTTGGTCTTGCAACTGATTTTTCTCGTTGTTGATAGTTTTGTGGTGTTGGTTCATCTCCAAATAAATCAGCCGATAATCCACTATTATTAGAAGCTCTTGCAGAAATATTCAGATTTTTCCATTCTAAGAAACTATCATCAATTTCTTCTAAGAAACGAGATGGTTCACAATCGATAATTTTTCCCCAACGAAAACGTGAAACAGAATAGGTCATATAAGCCACTTTCTCAGCGCGCGTTAAGGCAACATAAAATAAGCGACGTTCTTCTTCTAACTCAGCGCGCGTGTTAACACTCATCATAGAAGGGAAAAGATTTTCTTCTAAACCTGCAATAAATACAACAGGGAATTCTAAACCTTTTGCTAAGTGGACCGTCATCAAATTGACCTTATTATCGTCATCTTCTTCGTTATCCGCATCAGTTGCTAAAGCAATATTTTCTAAGAAACCTCCTAAAGAAGCATCTCCTTCGTCTAATTGTTGTTGTTCTTCGACATAACCTTGGATCGAATTTAACAACTCTTGAACGTTCTCTAAGCGAGAAACACCTTCTGGTGTAGAATCTTCTTTCAACGCATTCAACAATTGTGTTGTTTTAGCCATTTCCATTGTTACTTCATATACATCATGTGATTTTAGCATCACTTGGAAACGCTTAATCATCAACACAAAATCATTCAATTTGTTTGATGTTCCTGCATTTATTCCAATGGTTGGAGCATACATCGCAATATTTTCAATCAAAGAAAATAAACTAATTTGATGTTGATCTGCCGCAACCAAAAGTTTTGAAATAGTCGTTTGACCAATTCCACGTGCCGGATAATTGATTGTTCGCAATAAAGCTTCTTCATCATTTTGATTAATCAATAATCGCATATAACCAACCATATCCTTAATCTCTTTGCGTTGATAGAAAGATGTTCCGCCATAAACACGGTACTGAATTCCTCTTTTTCTCAAGGCTTCTTCTAATGCTCGAGATTGAGCATTTGTACGATAAAGAATAGCAAAATCTTTTGGTTGAAGATGTTCATTTATCTGTCTTTCCCATATCTGCGTTGCAATATAACGCGCTTCATCAGCATCAGAAAGTCCACGATAAACGGCTATTTTTTCACCAGTTTCATTCGCAGTCCAAACATTTTTTTCTAATTGATCTTGATTTTGTTTGATAATCTGATTCGCAGCTTCCACAATCATTTGCGTCGAACGGTAATTTTGTTCCAATGGATACAATTTCGCATCAGGATAATCAGATTTGAATGATAAAATATTTCGAATATTTGCACCACGGAAAGCATAGATAGATTGCGCATCATCACCAACCACACAAAGGTTTTCGTAACGAGAAGCCAATGCTTTTACAATCAAATATTGAGAATGATTGGTATCTTGGTACTCATCTACCATAATATATTTGAAACGTTCTTGATATTTTGCTAAAACCTCAGGAAAACGCGTCAAAATTTCATTGGTACGTAACAATAAATCATCAAAATCCATTGCACCAGATTTGAAACAACGATCTACATAAGCTCTGTAAATATCACCCATTCGAGGGCGCATTGCTTCATTATCTGCTTCAATTAAAGCTTGATTATTGTGATAAGCTCTAACTGTAATCAAGTTATTTTTGTATTGAGAAATACGTCCCAAAACTTGTTTTGCTTTGTAAATATCTTTATCTAAATGCATTTCGTTAATAATCTTTGTCATTACAGAAACTGCATCTTGTTGATCGTAAATTGTAAAATCTGATGGATAACCTAAAAGCGGAGCTTCAACACGTAGAATACGCGCAAAAACAGAGTGGAAGGTTCCCATCCAAAGTGCTTTTGCATTCGCTTCACCAACCACATGTCCGATACGTTCTTTCATTTCTCGGGCAGCTTTATTGGTAAATGTTAAAGACAATATATTGAAAGCATCAACTCCTTTATTTAGTAAATGAGCAATGCGATAAGTTAACACTCTCGTCTTTCCAGAACCCGCACCCGCAATTACCATTACTGGACCTTCGGTAGCTTCTACAGCCAAACGCTGTGGTTCGTTCAGTTTTTCTAAATAATTTTCTTCCATCGTGTGCAAAGTTAACCTTTGTGGTGTAAAGGATAAAATAATTTTGAAAGATTATACGTTTTCTTATATAGATATATTGTTAATTATACGTTGTTATAAAGATTTACTATCAAGAGATAGAAAAAACGTACGAATTGAAAGTTGTTTCGTTACATTGATAAGGAAATATTCTGTATATTTACACAAATTTTTTATATGACAGACGAATCAGTAAAATCAAGTAATTACGAAATAGTAAAGCAAGTGTTTACGAATTTTTTGGAAGACAATGGACATCGTAAGACACCTGAACGTTATGCTATTTTAGAGGAAATTTATTTTACAGATGATCATTTTGATATTGATATGTTGTATATCAAAATGAAAAATAAGAAATACCGCGTTAGTCGTGCTACTTTATACAATACTATCGAGCTTTTGATGGAAGCAAAATTGGTGCGTAAACATCAGTTTGGAGATCAACAAGCGCATTACGAAAAATCATATTTCGACAAAAATCATGACCATATTATTTTGTCTGATACAGGAGAAGTATTGGAGTTTTGTGATCCAAGAATCCAATCTATCAAACAAACGATAGAAGATATTTTTGATATCAAAATTGATAATCATTCATTATATTTTTACGGAACTCGTAAGAATAAATAACCTTGATTTTATAAAATCAAAAGACCTTTTACGATTTCGTAAAAGGTCTTTTTTGTTATTTTTAATTAGAAAATTGATCTAACAAATCAAAAGAAGGAACAAAAAATAAAGTTCCAGTTTTAGCTTTACTAAAATCTAATATTCGATCATAGTTTCCGATAGGTTCACCAACAAACATGCGTTCTAACATTTCTTCTACAATGCTAAACTTTCTAGCATAAGCAATAAAATAGGTTCCCATTTCATTTGTCGACATATTTCCAAAAGGCATATTATCGCGAACAATTTTTTTGTCATCTCCAACATTTGCTAATGCAGAATGTGAATTCGAGGGTTTTTCATCGTCATTCATTTCAATATCATCAACTTTAGATCTTCCAATTACTTTTTCTTGTTCAGAAATTGGTAAATCTTTCCAAGCTTGCATATCATGAATGTATTTTTGCACAAATAAATAACTTCCATTTGTATAAGCAGAATCTTCATTGCCAATCAAACCAAAATTTATTCTTTCGTTACCTTGTGGATTTTCAGTTCCATCAACAAAACCTAAAATACTACGACCATCCCAATATCTAAAACCATGAATTTCTTCTTGACAAGTAGCAACATCATTCAATAAATCAGTCAAATTAGAAACAATATCAACGCAATAGCTTTGTTGCGTAGAGCGGATATGAAAATGAATATCGCCTTTTGTAGAAACGGCTTCATGCTTTTCTCCTTTAATGGCAACAAAAGGTTTTAATTCTTTCGGCAAAGGTTTTGGTAAATTTAATTTTATCCAAGCATCGTAACTAATTCCTAAAATAACGCTCGATTGCGTTTTCGGAAAACGTGTATTGGCTGAATGATTGAGATTGATAATTAAAGCGCAAAGCTTTTTGAAAGCATCTTTGTAAGCAGTATTTTCCTTAAAATTCCAAACCATAAAAATAGTATTGGTGTTTGGACTGTCTAATACATTTTGATATTGAGGCATTTAATAGATTTATAAAATTGAATATGAAGTTAAGAATTTTAAAATTGAATTTTATGAATAATAGTTATTTTTTTAATCAAATTAAGACTTAAAAATCTATCATATTGATTAAAACATTATGAAAATTTTAAGTATTCAAGCATGTTTTAACGTAATAATTAATTTTTAGGACTAAAAAAATAATACTAATTTTGGCTAACACTTTTCGGAAGTGAAATAAAGATTAAATAAAAATAATAAATAATTGTTAATTAATTATATAAATAAAAATAAAACAGGTTTGAAAGTTGCTTTTTTACTTTCATGTTTTATAACGATAAGTGCTTTTGCGCAACAAAAACCTAAAAAAGAAAAAGTTATTCTAAGACATGCTGATTTAACTGAAAAAAATCCAAAGCTTTTTGAAGGAAATGAATTTTTGTCAGGTAATGTTGTTATTGAATATAAAGGTGATGTAATTTCTGCTGATAGTGCGGTTTTATATCGTGATAAAAACTTGGCTGTTGTTTGGTCGAATGCACGTTTGGTGAGTAAAGACAAAACAATTACGGCGCATAAAATGGAGTATGACGGAAACACAACAATTGCAAAAGCTTTCAAAGATGTGGTGTTGACTGATCCAAGTTCTCGTATTACGGCAGATTATATGGATTATAATCGTACAACTGAGATTGCGACTGGTATTGGGAAAGTAGAAGTGAAGACGCCTACGCAACAAATCAGTTCTGAAAAAATGATTTACGAGCGATTGACTGGAAATATTATTGTAAATGATACTTACAAAACAATTGGTTCTGATGGAACTTTGGTCGAAGGACGAAATGTTGTGTATAATGTAAAGTCTAAATCGGCAAATTTTGGTTCAGAAGTTTTTATTACGAATAAAGATTATACGATTTATTCAAGAAAAATGACGACGAATGATATTACGGGAATTACTACTTTCCGTGATTATTCTAAAATTACACGTCGAAATGATCCATCACAATATATCATTACTTCGGATGGAGATTTTAATAAAAAAACGGGTGAAGCTTGGTTAAGAGGAAATTCAAAAGTTTATTATCAAAACAAAACGTTGACGGCTAAAAAACTTTATTTCAACGATAAAACAGGTTTTGGTAAAGGTGAAGGGGATGTTTTTTTGGATGATCCTTTAGAAAAAAGATTTTTGAAGGGAGATTACGGAGAAGCTTTTAAATACTTAGATTCGGCTTTTGTAACGAAGAATGCGTATGCTGTGAAAGCGTTTGACAAAGATTCGCTTTACATTAGTGCAGATACGTTGTTGGCGGTAAAACGTCACGATGTTGATTCGACTTCATTGGTGAAAGCGTTTCATAAAGCGCGTTTTTACAAATCGAATGCGAATGGGAAAGCAGATTCTTTGGTGTACAATCAAACTAAAGGATTGATGCAATTTTATAAAGATCCAATTTTGTTTTCTGGTGATAATCAAGTGACGGGAGATTATATCGAAGCATATACAAATGCAAAAACAGAAAAATTAGACTCGATGAAAGTGTTCAATAATGCTTTTGTGATTGCTAAAGTGGATTCGCTTGTGGAAAATGAATATCATCAAATTAAAGGAAAATATTTAACTGTTCTATTTCAGGATGATAAAATTGATTTTATTAATGTAGAAGAAAACGCTGTTGCGTTGACGTACATGGATGATACGGATCAAAAAACGAAAGTGAAAGAACGTTATGGAGTTAATATTTCTTATTGCGGAATTATAGAAGTTGATGTTGTAGGAAAAGATGTTGAATTGGTTGCATGTCGCATAAAATCGGACGGAAAAATGTATCCATTGTCTAAATTTCCTGAAGAAATGCGTTATTTACCCGATTTTAAATGGCGAATTTCTGAGCGATTAAATACTTGGCGAGATATTTTTATCGAATCGAAATAATCTTTTCATAAATTAATCGTTTAATTTCTAAAACTATAAATGAAAACTACATCTATCATATTATCTATTCTATTATTATCAAGTTGTTATACATACAAAGCTTTTGATCCTGAGGAATATGCTTTGGAAATGTCTAAAGGCAATAATCAGACGGCTAACTCTAATGAAAGAAGTCGTTCCAGAGCTGATATTGCTGAATTGAGAAGAGAACGCAAAAGTGCTAATGAAAATGCAATTAGTTCATCTCTTTCAGAAAGTAAAGAAGAATTAGCTGCATTAAAAGCTAAAAAACAAGAGAATAAAGAAGAGAAAGTAGTGATAGATCCTTCTACAATTAAAATTTCGGATGTTATCAAACCCGATCAATTTTATAAAGTAGATGCGCAAGGAAAAGAATATACAATAGAGGCAAAGCAATGGAAAGCTGATACCTTATATGCTGTTGTAAAAGGAACAGAAAAAGAATTGAAGTTTCATAAAAATGATATTTCATCGTTCAAAATAAGAAAATTTTCGAAAGGTAAATCAGATGCTCTTACTGTTGCAGCGTATGCAATGGGCGGTGCAGCTGTGCTTTTTTTATTAAAATAAAATGGGAACATTAAAAGAAGGATTTTTCAAATATCAGGCGCAAACAACAAATTTTGCATCTGGTTTTGAAGTCGATTACGCAAAGGGCTCTTATATCTATGGAAAGGATGGAAGAGCCTATCTTGATTTTGTGGCTGGCGTTTCGGTGAATACACTTGGACATAGCCATCCGCGTATCAATCAAGCGATTATAGATCAGGTAAACAAATATATGCATGTCGCTGTTTATGGTGAATATGCGCAAGAAAAACCAGTCGAATTATGCAAGCGATTGGTTGATTTAACACCAGAAGGATTGGATCAAGTTTATTTGGTGAATTCTGGAACAGAAGCGATTGAAGCTTCGCTTAAATTAGCGAAACGTTTTACAGGTCGTCGTCAATTAATTTCTTTTCGTAATGCCTATCATGGGAACACACATGGTTCATTAAGTGTTTCGGGTGATGAACGTAAGAAAGCTGCTTTCCGACCATTGTTACCAGAAGTTTATTTCATCGATTTTAATAACGAAGAAGATTTACAAAAAATTACCAAAGAAACGGCTGGTGTTATTGTAGAAAGTATTCGTGGTGCTTCTGGTTTTAGATTACCAGAAAATGATTTCTTTATCAAGTTGAAAAAGTGTTGCGAAGAAGTTGGTGCATTATTGATTATGGACGAAATTCAGCCAGGATTTGGACGTACAGGGAAATTGTTTGGTTTCGAGCATTTTGGAGTTGTACCAGATATTGTGGCAATGGGAAAAGGCATGGCAAGCGGTTTACCTGTTGGTGCGTTTATGACTTCTGATAAAATTATGAGTTCTCTTAAGCAAAATCCTCAATTGGGACATATTACGACTTTCGGAGGAAATCCTGTGATTGCAGCTGCAGCTTTAGAATTACTAAATGTTATAGAAGATGAGAAATTAATGGATGATATTGATCGTAAAGAACAATTGTTCAGAGAAAATCTTCAGCATCCAAAAATTAAGAAAATTCACGGAAAAGGCTTGATGTTAGCTCCTGAGTTATCTTCTCCAGAATATACGTTGCGCGTTCAGCAAGAATGTATGAATAGAGGCTTGATTCTTTTCTTTTTGATGTATAGCATCGAGAATTTACGAATTACACCGCCAATTAATATTTCGGATGAAGATATTATAAAAGGTTGTGATATCTTAAAATCTGTATTAGACGATTTAGATTAAATTTTAATAAACAAAAGAGAATCATAATTGATTCTCTTTTGTTTAACTTTTTCTTCCATATAACAATATTCTCTTAAAGGAATAAATTGCAGGAAAAGTCTTATAATATTTCTTAATTCTCGTTTTAAATTCTGTCGTAAATAATTCTTGTTGTTCAGTCGTTAAACGTTCCATATAAGGAATCAAGGCAGAACCAGAAATGAAATTATAAAATTCTGTTTCGTCATTTCCGTAAATTGGATAAACTTTCATGCTGATGTTCAAATCCTTCAATCCATTATCAAACATGATTTTCGCATAATCATCTATCGTTAACATAGGTGAATCTCGATGAAAATTATTCAGAAAATCTGTAAAAGGTTTTTCTCGTGCTAAATCACTCAAAATAACATTCAATACATTATCTTTTTGACAAGGCATTTGCACTGCAAATTGTCCATTAACATTCAGTTTTGAGATTAATTTAGGAAACAATTCTTCATGATTATCCGACCATTGTAACGCTGCATTACTAAAAATTAAATCCCAATTTGTATTAGAATTTGCAAAACCTTCAATTGTTTGTTGTTGAAATGTAAGATTGGCTAAATCAAATTCTTTTGACTTTTCAAGCATTTCCTTAGAAGAATCAATTCCTAAAAAATTAGCATGTTCAAATTTATTAGCGAGAATTGCTGTTTGTTCGCCAGTTCCACAACCTACATCTATGCAATTTTTCAAATTATTAGTAGAAATTAAATCCGCTAAATCATAAAAAGGTTGATAACGAATATTTTTGAATTGATTATATCGTTCGGGATTCCAAGGCATTTTATTAAGTTTTGAATGTGATTAAAGTTAATGAAATTTTATAATATTTATGATTAATATAGATTTTAACATATAATTATTCTAAAATGTCGTTTATTTGAATTTTGTAAGAATAAAGATGAGTCAAGAATTAGAAACTATTGCAGATTATTATAATAAAATTAGTTTAGAACAAGCCGAATTGATGAATTCTGCTAACTTTGAACACGATAAAGCGCATTTTAATATTTCTTTGCGCAAATATTGTAGTTTTAAAAGTCCATATAGTCGGCGAGATTATTACAAAATCAGTTTGTTGATTGGTGAAGGAATTTTTAAATATGGAAATAATGAAAGATATATTTCTAAACCAGTTTTATTTCTTCCATCTCCGCATATTTCTTATACTTGGGAATGTAAATCGAGTTTGCAAGAAGGTTATTTTTGTTTATTCAATCAACAATTTTTTTCTGAAAATAAAGAGTTTGACGTCTTCAAAAAAACATCTTTGTTTAAAGATTGGAGTTCTCCTTTTATTGAGATTTCGGATGAACAATTGCCTTTGATTTTGTCTTATTTTCAGGAAATGTATCGTCTTAATCAATCCAATTATCAATTGAGATATTTTAGTATTCGTAATCATTTATCTGCTATTTTTCATTATGTTCTAGAACAAAAAGTTGATGAAATACATGCGGTTGAATTGCCATCAAATGTGAGATTGTATAAGAAGTTTGATGAATTATTAAATAAACAATTTCCACTAGATTCACCTGCTCATCCACTTGTTTTGAAAACACCAGCTGATTTCGCAACGCAATTAAATATTCATGTAAATCATCTCAATTCATCGGTGAAATCTGTGACTAAACAAACAACAACACAAATTATTAAACAGAAAATAGTTGAAGAAGCTAAAAACCTGTTGTTGTATACTGATTGGGATATTGCGCAAGTTGGTTATACATTAGGTTTTGAGGAACCTGCTCATTTTAATAATTTTTTTAAAAAACATACTTTAACTTCTCCATTAAAATTTAAACAATAAAATTAATTTATTTGATTTTTGTAATTTTTTATTTGTCTTTTTTAATTCCTCAATTTCACATTCATTTTACTTTTGCATAGTAAAAAATGATTTATGTTGAGAGAAGCATCAGAAAAAAGGAAAAAAATTATAAGTATACTTGGTTTCTTTTCGATTCCAATTTCGGGATTTGTAACAGATATCTATTTGCCGTCATTTCCGTCGATGGCAAAATCGTTGATAGTTCCAGAAAGTAGTATTCAATTAACTCTGACTTGTTTTTTATTGAGTTATGGTTTATCTCAATTGTTTATTGGAAGTATTTTGGATGCAATTGGACGATATTATCCAAAAATTGTAGCATTATTTGTCGTATTAATCACAAGTTTAGTTATCGCGAGTACAGATAGCATTTTGTTGATTTGTTTTCTTCGAATTATTCAAGGAATTTCAGTTGCGATTATTGTTATTGCAACTCGAGCACTTTTTATTGATATTCATACACCAGAAAAGGCGAAACATTATTTAGGTTATTTCACGATTGTTTGGTCATGCGGACCTATTTTGGCTCCATTTTTAGGTGGATATTTAGAAAAATTGTTTAATTGGCATGCAAATTTCTATTTTTTAGCAATTTATGCAGCTTTAATTTTAATTTTTGAATTGATTTTTAGTGGAGAAAGTATTACTGAAAAAACTAAATTAAATTTTAAAAACGTCATCGATACGTATAGAATGATGCTTAAAAATCAATTATTTATAGTTGGTATAATGATACAAGCTGTTGCTTATTCTATTGTGATGATTTTCAATATTATTGGTCCGTTTTTAATTGAAAATACCTATCATTTTAATTCTGTTGTGATTGGTTATTCAACTTTAATTTTAGGTTTTTCGTGGATGATTGGCGGATTTGTCGGAAAGAAAAGAATGCATCTTGACTTTAAAGAAAGTATAGCTTTACCTATTATTGTACAATTAATTTTGATTTTACTTTTGATTATCACAGGTTTCTTTGTTCAAAATCTATTTGTTTTATTATTCTTTGCGTTTTTCATTCATATTTGTTCAGGAATTTTATTCACATCATTCTTTACTTCAAATATGATGGCTTTTCCTAAAAATGCTGGTGTTGCTGGGGGTTTGATGGGAGGAATGACATATATTATTACCTCGCTTACAAGTTTTATAATCTCAAGCACGGGTAAAGTTGATACTCAAAATGGATTAGCAATTCGATATTTTATCTTTTCATTTCTATTGTCTTTAATTATTTACCTTATGTATCGAATGAAAAAATCAGCTCGAAAAAAAGCTATAATCGTATAATTAAATCCGAGCATTTGCTCGGATTTTTTGTGAATAGAGTTTTATATTGTTTTTTTCTTTAAATTAGAATTGTTGAAAAAGTATTGGATTTCTTGATTTAATTTATTCGTAATTGCGATATTTTTTCAGTTAATTTCAATTGTAAAAGCAAACTTATCTCAAATGAGACAAATCAAAAACATTGAAGATTGGAATGATTTATTATCCAAAAAAGATAAGTCTGAGGATGATATTTTATTAATTGCACAAGTTTATGAAGATGGGATAAAATTTGAAAATAGTCTTGAAATTAAACAAGAATATAAAAAAGCTTTTGAATATTATTTAACTGGACTAAATTTCAAATATTGTAAAATAAGAGTTGCTGATTATTTATCAGAAGGATTAGGTTGTAAAAAGGATATTGAAAAAGCAATTAAGCTATACAACGAATTAATTTCTGAAAATAATAGTATTGCAGCATTTAATTTATCAACTGTATATCGTGATCTTGGTGATTATAAAAAAGTAGTTGAATTACTTTATAAAGTTTATGAAATAGATAAAGCGTATCCTATCGAATTAGCATTTCATTATTTGTACGGTTTAGGAATTCCGAAAAATTTAGAAATTGCTAAAAATATCTTTTTAACGATAAAATCTCAAGTCGAAAAATATTCCGTATATGAAATCGAACAAGTCAATTATCAATTAGCTTTACTTTCACTAGAAAATAATGAAATTAAAAATGCAAGACACCTACTATTGCAAAATGATAATGAAATATCTAATGATTTATTAAATATAATTGGAAAATAGAAATTACAACTGTAGTTAACATCGTATTATTAAAATATAAAATAAATAAACCCAAAAAAATCCGAGCGATAGATGACTCGGATTTTTGATAGCATATTTTTACTATTTAATAAACCGCCTCAGCGATTCTTTTTGTATTTATAGAATTACTCATTGTATAAAAATGTAATCCAGGAACACCAAAATCGATCAACTCTTTACATTGTTGAATACACCATTCAATTCCGATTTCCTTGATTCGTTCCTTATCTTTCGACTTCAAAACTTCCATTGCCAAAGCTTCTGGTAAGTCCAAATAGAAATTTTGTGGAATCGACGTTAGTTGATTGAAAGTTGTCATAGGTTTTATACCCGGAATAATCGGAATATTAATATCCATTTCGCGACATTTCTTCACAAAATCAAAATATTTTTGATTATCAAAAAACATTTGCGTCACGATATAATCTGCACCCAATTCCACTTTCTTTTTCAAATAATACAAATCCATTGCAAGATTCGGCGATTCGAAATGCTTTTCAGGATAACCCGCCACACCAATACAAAAATCCATTGCATGCGATTCTTGTAGCTCGTCGTCCAAATAATTTCCAGTATTTAAAGCCGTAATTTGCTCAATCAATTCCGATGCATGCGCATGTCCACCAACTTCTGGAACAAAAGACTTTTCTGATTTTATAGGATCTCCACGCAAAACCAAAAGATTATCAATTCCCAAGAAATTCAAATCTATTAACGCATCTTCTGTATCCTCTTTTGTAAATCCACCACAAATCAAATGAGGAATTGCATCTATCTTATAATGATTCTGTATCGCAGCGCAAATCGCAACTGTACCAGGACGTTTTCGCACCTGATAACGCTTCAATAACCCGTTTTCTTTCTGTTTGTAAATATACTCTTGACGATGATAAGTTACATCGATAAAAGCTGGATTTAACTCAACTAATGGATCTAAAGTTTTGAACGTCGCATTGACATCTTGCCCTTTCAAAGGTGGTAAAATTTCCACAGAAAACAACGGTTTTCCGTTTGCGCGTTCTATATGTTCGGTAACTTTCATTCTTTATTTTATCGTTTAGCGAAGTTCGAATCTCGAATTTCGATTATATAATTTCTTTTATAAGGGCGTTCCCTTCGGGCGGGCTTTTCGTTACAATATTTTTTGTTGATTTCGACACTGCTCAATCAACAAAAAAGGATTTTCACTGCAATCCCTAACGCTTTTTTTAATTTTGTTCTACGTGTATTGTCCTGCTAAATTTATATCAGCAACTCATCTAAATTTGTGCGATTCTGAAACGAGTTCAGAATGACTTTGGTTTCTGTCATTCCGAGCTTGTCGAGGAGTCTGAGATTCTTCATTTAGCTAGAGCACAATGTACTTTTTACATAATACATTGTACAATTCCTTACGCCAAATTAGGACTCAACCAACGTTCAGCTTTATCGAGTTCTATATTTTTACGTTTTGCAAAATCTTCAACCTGATCCATTTTTATTTTTCCAACTCCAAAATATTTTGCTTCTGGATTTCCAAAATAATAACCCGAAACAGACGAAACAGGATACATCGCCAACGAACTTGTTAACTCAATTCCTGCATTTTTCTCTACATCCAAAATCTTGAAAATTGTTTCTTTTTCTAAATGATCAGGACAAGCAGGATAACCTGGAGCAGGACGAATTCCTTTATATTTTTCTGAGATTAATTCATCATTCGATAAAGTTTCATCTTTCGCATAGCCCCAAACTTCTGTACGAACATATTTGTGCAAATATTCAGCATAAGCTTCAGCCAAACGATCGGCAATTGCTTTTACCATAATCGAATTGTAATCATCTAAATTCGTTTCGTAAGCTTTGGCAACTTCTTCAATTTCTTGTCCAGCAGTCACAGCAAATGCTCCGATATAATCTTGAATTTCTGAATCTTTTGGCGCAATAAAATCAGCAATCGAAATATTTGGTTGCTCTTTCGATTTTTTTGCTTGTTGACGAAGTGTATAGAATTCCTCGATTTTGTTATCATTTTCATCAAACAATTCAATCGTGTCATCGTTTACCGTATTCGCTTTGAAAAGTCCAAAAACAGCTTTTGGTTTTGCTAAATTCTCAGTTTCGATTTTATTTAACATTGATAAAGCATCGACATATAATTCCTTGGCATTTGTGCCAACAATTTCATCTTCTAAAATTGCAGGAAATTTACCGTGTAAATCCCATGTTTTGAAAAATGGAGTCCAATCGATAAAATCTCTTAATTCAGAAACTGTTGTTTGATGCGTGAAAACACCTAATTTATTTGGTTTAAAAGGTTTATTTTCTTCAAAATCAACTTTTAATTTATTCTTTCGAGCATCTTCAATCGATAGATATTCTTTTGATACAGCACGATTTAAGAAACCTTCTCTAATTTTTGTATAATCAGTAGTTGTTTCTGTAAGCAATTCTGCTTGTTGATTTCCAATCAATTTTTGACAAATTGTAACCGAACGAGAAGCATCTAAAACATGAATAGCTTTATCATATTCTGGTGCAATTTTAACGGCTGTATGCGCTTTAGAAGTCGTCGCACCACCAATCATCAATGGAATATCAAGATTAAGACGTTTCATTTCTTTGGCAACATGTACCATCTCATCTAACGAAGGCGTGATCAATCCTGAAAGACCAATCACATCGACCTTATTTTTTTGCGCTTCATCTAAAATCGTTTCAGAAGAAACCATTACACCTAAATCGATGATTTCGAAACCGTTACAACTTAAAACGACAGAAACAATATTTTTTCCAATATCGTGAACATCACCTTTTACAGTCGCCATTAAGATTTTAGAAGGCTCTTTATCTGTTTTATTTCTAAGTTTTTCTTCCTCTAAAAATGGTGTTAAATAAGCAACAGATTTTTTCATTACACGCGCCGATTTAACTACCTGTGGTAAGAACATTTTTCCACTTCCGAAAAGATCTCCAACGACATTCATTCCATCCATCAAAGGACCTTCGATAACGCGTAAAGGCGAACCAATTTTTTCTAAAGCTTCGGCGGTATCTTCGTCAATAAATTCTGTAATTCCTTTTACTAAAGAAATTTCAATTCGTTTTTCCAAAGGTAATTCTCGCCAAGCATCATCTTTCTTTTTCTCTTTTGTAACACCTTTTAGATGTTCGGCAAAATCAATCAAACGCTCTGTTGCATCGTCACGTCTATCTAATAGAACATCTTCAACGTGTTCTAATAAATCTTTTGGAATATCATCATAAATCTCAATCATTTCTGGATTGACGATTCCCATATCCATTCCATGTTTGATGGCATGATACAAAAATGCCGTATGCATCGCTTCACGAACCGCATTATTTCCACGGAATGAAAACGAAACATTCGAAACTCCACCCGAAACTAATGCATGAGGAAGATTTTCTTTGATCCATTTAGTTGCATCAAAAAAATCGATGGCATTTCGTCGATGTTCGTCCATTCCCGTTGCAACTGGGAAAATATTCACATCAAAAATGATATCTCTTGGATTGAAATTTACTTCATTCACCAAAATATCATACGAACGTTTTACAATTTCGATTCGGCGTTCATAATTATCTGCTTGACCTTTTTCATCAAACGCCATAACCACTGTTGCAGCACCAAAACGCTTAATTTTTTTGGCATGTTCAATAAATAATTCTTCTCCTTCTTTCAAAGAAATTGAGTTCACAATTGCTTTACCTTGAACATTTTTCAGACCAGCTTCGATAATTTCCCATTTCGAAGAATCAATCATAATTGGCACTTTCGAAATATCAGGTTCAGAAGCAATCAAACGCAAATATTTTACCATAGAAGCAACACCATCAAGCATTCCTTCATCCATATTGATGTCGATAATTTGCGCGCCACCATCTACTTGATCACGTGCAACTTGAAGTGCTTCTTCAAATTTTTCTTCTTTGATTAATCGCAAGAATTTTTTAGAACCAGTTACATTTGTACGTTCACCAACGTTTACAAAGTTTGAATTTTCACGTACAATTAAAGGTTCTAATCCAGAAAGTTGAATTTTTACGCCTGACATTCTACATTAATTTTTCGAGGTTCGTATTCTTTTGCTAAATCTGCCATCAATTTGATATGATCTGGTGTAGTTCCACAACATCCACCTAAAATATTTACCAATTTTTTATCCAAGAAGGGTTTGATAAAATCTCGCATCATTTCAGGAGTTTCATCGTATCCACCGAAAGCATTTGGTAAACCAGCATTTGGATATGCGCTCACATAAAATGGAGCTTTTTCGGCTAAAACTTCCAAATATGGAATCAAATCTGTTGCACCTAAAGCGCAATTTAATCCAACTGAAATTAAATCAATATGTTCTAATGAAATCAAGAAAGCTTCGGTTGTTTGTCCAGAAAGCGTACGTCCAGATTTATCTGTAATTGTACCAGAAGCCATTAATGGAACGTTAATACCTGTTTTTTCTATCGCATCTTGAATTCCATAAAATGCAGCTTTTGCATTTAAAGTATCAAAAATAGTTTCAACAAGTAAAATATCGGCACCAGCTTCTAACATTGTTTTTGCTTGACGATAATAAACATTTGCCAATAAATCAAAATCCACATCGCGATAACTTGGATCGTTAACTTGTGGCGAAATAGAGGCAGTTTTGTTCGTAGGACCTAAAGAGCCAACAACAAAACGAGGTTTATCTGGCGTAGAAAACTCTTCACACGCTTCTTTCGCTAAACGAACGGCTTCGTAATTTAATTCATCAACCAAATCAACCATATCATAATCAACCATAGAAATAATATTGGCATTGAACGTATTTGTTTCGATCAAATCCGCGCCAGCAGCCAAATATTCTCTGTGTATATCTTTGATAATTTGCGGTTGCGTTAAAACCAATAAATCGTTATTTCCTTTTAAAGACGTATGAAAATCCTTGAATCGTTCTCCACGATAATCTTCTTCTTGTAAATTATGCTTTTGGATCATTGTTCCCATCGCACCATCTAAAATTACAATACGCTCTTTTAGTATATCGTCTAATTTCATTCTAAATATTTTAAAAGCTTTATGGGAAGAAGTGTGAGGTGAGTCCTTATCTTTCTCTATTTGAGTAGGATTTAGCACCCAACTATACTTTGGGTTGCTAAGATTTCAACGGGCCTATTCCCTCCATCTTTCTTTATAAAGCTATGTGCAAAATTATTTAAAGTATTGAAAATAAAAAAATCAAGATTGAAAAAAACGAGTTTAGAATTTGGTTCATAGAAATAATTTTTGTTTGAAATAGTTCAAAATCTCTAATAGGTCATTTTTGAAATTTATTTTAGAAAATTATTCTTTAAAATGCTATTTTTAAAGAAATAATATTTTAATCAATTGTTAAAACTAATTGTTTTTAGAATATTTTTAATAAAAACCTATTTTTATTAAAAAATATTAAGATTTGTTTTTTCTTTTAATTGTGTTTTTTAGAAAATTATTTTTACATATTTATATTTATAGAATAAAATTCATGATTTGTATGTTTTTATTACTAATTACGGAAAATATTAAATTACAACAATGAAATTAATTTGGATATATAGAATTCTTTCACCTAAATTTGTCCTCAGAAATAGTTCATTAAAATTTACATTTTATCAAGAAAAGTGGAGGGAAATGGCCCAAAGAAACTTTAGCAACCTGATTAACGAATCAAGGTGCTAAATCCATCCTTATAGGAAAGATGAATAAAAACTACTGTAAACCAATCATTCAATAATATTCTTTATTCAAAATGGTTCAATTGTTTTTATGCGATTGAACCATTTTTTTTTCTTCACTTTTCTCTGATAAAAAAATATTAAAACAAAAGAATACATGAAAAAAATAAATATCGGATTGTTCGGATTTGGAGTTGTAGGAGAAGGAATTTACAAGGTTTTAGAAGAAAAACCACAATTGAATGCTGCAATTAAAAAAATTGTAATTAAAGATAATTCCAAACCTAGAAATGCTCCGTCTGAATTATTTTCGACTAATGCGGATGATATTTTAAATGATGATGAAATAAATGTTGTTGTTGAGTTAATTTCGGATGCTGATGCGGCGCATGATATCATTATAAAAGCGTTCAATAAAGGAAAACATGTGGTAAGTGCAAATAAAAAATTGATTGCCGATCATCACAAAGAATTATTGGATTTGCAAGCAAAAAATAATGTTTCTTTTCTTTATGAAGCATCTGTTTGTGGATCAGTTCCGATTATTAGAAATTTAGAAGAATATTTTGATAACGATTTATTGAATTATGTTTCTGGAATTGTAAATGGCACAACAAATTACATTTTGACGAAAATGGCAAATGAAAATGAGTCGTATCAAGATGCCTTAAAAGCAGCGCAAGAAAGTGGTTTTGCAGAAGCTGATCCAACGGCTGATGTGGAGGGTTTTGATGCGTCGAGTAAATTAGCAATTATTACCTTGCATGCTTTTGGTAAAAAGATTGATGTTGAGCAAGTTATTCGAAAAGGAATTACCTCATTGAAAGTGGAAGATTTTAAATACGCGAAAGAAAAAAATTATACAATAAAGTTGATTGCGAATTCTAAAATTAATCATCAAACAGGTGAAATTACATCAACAGTTTTACCAACTTTTGTTGAATTAAATAAAACAATTGCGCTTGTAAACAACGAATATAATGGTGTTTTGATTGGAAGTTCGCTTTCGGATGAACAATTTTTATACGGAAAAGGAGCAGGGCGTTTCCCAACTTCTTCGGCTGTTTTGAGTGATATTTCTGCGTTAAAATATGATTATCAATATTCGATTCGAAAATATGAAAATAAAGAAGAAGGAGTTTTTAATCAAACAGGAAAAAAGAGAATTTATATCGGTTTTGAGAATCAAGCAGATGATGTTTCAAGCATTTTTGATGAAATAGAAGAGCGTTATCAAAGTAAAAATTACAATCACATTGTTGGTGTGATTGATATAGAAAAGCTCAAACAAAAAGAGATTATTGAAAATCCAAAACTTTCAATAATTGCGTTTGAGTAAATTTTTGTGATTAAAAAGCCTCAATATTAATTGAGGCTTTTTTTGTAAATCTAAAATTAAGGTTTTTGTAAATACTTTTTCAATAAAAGTTTTAGTGGTTTATTTTTAATTAATCCAGCATAAGTCATTTCAATTTTAAAATCTTTAGAGATTAAAACCCAATATGGATAACTAATTTGTTCGTTTTTATCAATAAATTCTTCTAAAAATGGGTGAGTTTTTTTATTCGATTCAGGTTCATATTTTTTGTTTAAAAAAATAATAGATTCATTTGTTTCTGCATCAAATTCAATAAAATAAATGTCATTATTTAGAATTTGAAGTAATTCATCATCTTTTTCTAATTGTTTCTTTTGAATCATACAGTAACTACACCAATTGGTTGAAAAATAAAGCAGAATTGGTTTAGGATTTTCATTAAAAATTGAATTAAATTTTTCTAATGAAATCTGTGCTTGGAGATTCAATGATGATAAAATGAATATGAAGTTCCAGATTTTCATTAACGTAAATTGTATCGAACACCTATAAAACCTCTTGTTCCCTGCATAGGTGTGTAGCTGTAATCATTTGGCTCAAAAATAACATCATTTCTTCCTTTAGGAGGAGTAATGCCATTTCCTGGTTCTCCGAATGGATCCCACCAACGAGCAATAACATCGCCTTTTGGTAAAACATTAAAAATATTTTTTACTCCACCATAGATTTCAATATTATTTTTGAATGATTTACTCAATTGAATATTGGCAATAAAAGTTGGCTTTGAATATTCAGGTCGATAATCATTTTCTACGCGAGGTAATTTCATTTTGTCATTATAATTGGCGGTTAAATCAATAGTAAAACCTTTTTTGAATGCATAACTTGCTAAGAAATTTCCAGACCATTTTGGTGCGTGATATTGAACTTCTTTTTCGCCATTTTCTTTTTTGTAAACATCCATATAGGTTGCGCCAAGCATTATTTTTAGAGGAAAGTCAAATGTTGCATCTATATTTAAAGAAACTCCTTGAGATATTGCGTGTCCATCTAAATTGTCATAGATAATCTTTGTTTCGTCAGTATCTGTATCAGCAATAATTTTGTTTGTGAAATAAGAATAGAATGTTGTGAAATCAAAATTTAGAGCTGCAAAAGAAGTTGGTAGTTTGAACACATAATTAATATTTCCATTATATGATTTTTCAGGTTTTAATTCATTTTCAAAAACTACTTGTCTAGCTCCAGTTAATGCACGATGATCTTCTGTGAAAACATTTACAACACGAAATCCTGTACCAAAACTTGCTCTTAAAGTATGATGAGATGAAGGTGAAAATTTATAAGCTACTCTTGGAGAATGTATTCCTTTATGTGTTTTATCATAATCAAATCGATAACCAAGTAATAATTTATTTTCAGAGTTTAATGTCCATTCGTCTTGTACAAAAATACCAGGAATTGGTGTATTCATAGGGTTATTCTTAATTAGATTATTATCTTCATCATATTCTCCAGTCCCTCTTGTGTTATCATCGTAATAAGTATACTTGAATGAAGTTCCTAAAAGTAAACTATGTTGTCCAATTATTTTATCCCAATAAGCTTGAGCAAAAACAACTTGTTGTTTTCCTTGATACGATTCTGGACCATAAAATGAATTCTGTTGATGAAAATTATAAGAAAATTGAGTCATTATTTTTTCTTTTATAGGTAATTGATACATTCCTATCGCTTCAAAACGATTTGTCATAATACTTTCGGCATAAACTTCGTCACTTCCTCTGTGTAGTTTTCTTTTCCAATTCATTTGACCTCCCCATCTATCTTCGTATAAATAACGTAAAGCAACTGATGCTGTTCTATTTTTTTGACGTTCAAAATCAAATTTATTGAATAACGTGATGCGATCTTGTAACGTTACATCCGTAAAACCGTCGTTATTTTTATCTTTCTTATTACCATATTTAAAGTAATTAAAACCAAATAAACTATTTACCTTTTCTCCTAAATTGTATTTGTATCCTCCATCAAAATTGGTTTCCAACCAAGAAGTTGTAAAAGCATCCAAAGATAATTTTGGAGCAGATTTAGGAGATTTCGTAATTACATTAATTATACCACCCATGGCTTCTGTTCCATAAAGGGAAGATGCTGGTCCTTTTACAACTTCTATTCGTTCTACCAAAGAGTTCGGAATTCCGCTCAAACCATAAACAGTAGATAAAGAAGAAACAATTGGCATTCCGTCAATTAAAATCATGGTATATGGACCTTCCATTCCGTTAATATGAATATCACCTGTGTTACAAACATTACAGTTTAGTTGTGGTTGAACACCATTTATTAATTGTACAGCGTCAAATAATGAAGGTGTTGGATTTTTTTGAAAAAACTTTGGTGTATAGATTTCAATTGGAACTGGACTATCAGATTTTCTTACAGCTTTCATTGTTCCTGTAACTACAATCTCATCTAAATTTTCTGAAGGATCTTTCACGAAAATAGAATCTTTTTGTTCCTGAGCATTTGATAGAATGGAGGTTAAAGCAATTAATAAATAAAATGTTGTTTTCATATCAAGTAAAATTTATAATCAAATTAAAAAGTTAGACAAATCTAACAAAAATATTATTAAAAATGAATTATTAAATTTTACTTAATTTTCAACTATATTTGTTTCTATGAATTCATTGGTCGAAGAAAATTACCTAAAAGCATTATTTCATCTTTCTGAAAATGGGAAAGGAGAAGTGAATGTGAAGGATTTGAGTAAGCATTTGGAAATAAAAATGCCTACTGTAAACAGTATGATGAAAAAATTAGCTGAAAAAGAATTGGTGATTTATGAATCGTATAAACCACTTCGGTTATCTGATAAAGGAATTCTGAAAGCTTCTTTGATTGTAAGAAAACACCGATTAACAGAGATGTTTTTGGTAGATAAAATGGGATTTGGTTGGGAACAAGTTCATGAAATTGCTGAGCAAATAGAACATATTCAAAGTCCAATTTTTTTCGATAAAATGGACGAATTATTGAATTTTCCTAAATTAGATCCGCATGGTTCTCCAATTCCAGATAAAAATGGAAAAATAGAAATTATCAATTACAAAAAATTGGCCGAATTTAAAGAAGGTGATAAAGTAGAAATATGCGCTGTTATTGGTTCTTCGGATGAATTTTTGAAGTATTTGAATTCAAAAAATATTCATTTGAATGATGAAATTGAAATCATTTCAGTCGAAGATTTTGATGGAACAATGAAAGTTAAATTTCTAAAATCAAATGAAATTGAATCATTTAGTAGTCATGTAACTTCAAGATTGTTAGGTAAATAATGGTTTTACAGTTTTTTTTATCAATCGTCTTATTTCTCTTTTTTTTAGGGATTGGATTTTTATTTCAGAAAATTTTCCCTAGAATAAACTCAACTATTTCGTTTACAGTTATAAATGGGATGATAGGAGTAGGATTGATAAGTTTTTTAGTAGCATTTTTTCTTCCATTAAACTTCACATACGAAGTAGTATTAATTTCAATTGCTATTTTATCGTTAATTTATCATAGAAACGAAGTGAAAGTAAGTTTGTTGAAACTGAAAAATATATCGCGATATTTTTATGCTTTTACTTTTGTTGGATTGTTGGTTGCAGTTACATATCCTTTTATTTTAGATCATTTTGGTTATTATATTCCAACAATAAAATGGTTAGACTTTGCTGGTTTTGTAAAAGGTCTTTCCAATTTTGAATGGGTTTTGGCACAAAATAGTTTCTGGCATATTTTGCAAGCTTCGATTAACGAAACATTAGATATTTATTATCGATTGAATTTTTGTATATTTTTAATCTTCAATCTCTATGTTTTCGAATTGAAGCAGAAAAAACTACTCATTTTTAATCTCATTTTTTTATTTTTTCTAAATACTCCTTCGCCAGATCTTCCTGTTTTTGTTCTTTCGATTCTATTAATCAATGAATATTTACGTTATAAAAATAAAGCATCTGATTACCTTTTTTACGCTACTATTTTATTTGTAATTAAACCAATAAGTATTATTTTAATTTTGTTTTTTGGAATTGAATATCTAAGAAATAAAGAATACAAGAGTTTAAAAGATAAGAATTTATTTTTACTCGTTTTTATTGCTTTATTATTCTGTTGTAAAGGAATAATTGTTTCAGCAAATCCTTTATTTCCTTTAGAATTTTCTTCAATAAAAGGTTTGGAATGGGCTTCACCACAGCATTTATATGAATTATCTGCACAGAACGGTAAATTTATTCCACTTAAAGATTCGTTTACGTTTGAAGAAGTAGCTAGAATGAATACAACTGAATATTTTCAAGCTATTTTTTTTCAATCATCTTCTCGAACAATAATTTTTCTTTTAATTATTTGTTTAACAATTTTCAATTTGTTAATAGGCTTCTATAAAAAGAATTATTTTATAAAATCGTTAATATTCTGTTGTATAGTGAAATTATTAATAATATTAATTTTTTCTAATCAATTTAGATTTTTATTAGATGTATTAATTATTGATTTATTAATTATTTTTAAATTAGTTAACTTAAAAATATTTAATAAATATTCAGAATTATTAAGTTTAATATTTGTATATATTACTTCATTTATTTTAATATTTTCTATTTTTAAAGGTGATTATTTCAAAAATATTAAATCATTTTCTTATATAAGAAGTATAAATTTTGATCAAATTTTAATTCCAGGAAATTATAAAGAAAATGAATTGAACATTAATAATTTAAATATAAGTAAAACCAAATTAGAAAAATTTCTACAATATCAAATTTATCTACAACAAATTGATTCTACTGATGTAAAAAAAGGCTTTTATTTTGAAAAAATGGACAGAAAAAAAAGAGAGAAGATTTTAAACATTTTGAAAGAAGAACAAAAAAAGCAAGTTAAATAACTTGCTTTACTATTATTCTGCTTTTCCTTTTATTCTGAAAATTTTTCGAGAAGAAACTGGATCGTTAGATGTGATTGTTACGGATTTATTAAAATCTCCAGTAACTCCTCCACTTGAATATTTAATGGTAATATCCGCAGATTTTCCTGGTTCGATAGGTGTTGTAGGATATTCAGGAACTGTACATCCACAAGATCCAACAACGCTTTTAAGAATTAAAGGTTTATCACCTGAGTTGGTTACTTTCATCTTAGCTGTTACTTCAGTATTCAACTTTATATTTCCAAATTGAATTTCTTCTTTTTCTAAACTAAGTGTTTGAGCAAATAAACTTGTAACGCCTAAAGCAAAAGCACCTAAAAACATTAATTTTTTCATGACGATAATTAATTTATAATCAAATGTACAAAAGAATTTTACTTTAAATAAAATTACTTTCGAATTTATTACAAATAACATTCCAATTTTATAATATATATTTAATATACTAGGCAGTTTAAGGCAGATTGTGTAAATTTGCCCAAATTTATTTTAAGTCATATATAAATAATGGAAATCGCATCTAAATATACGCCAACGGAAGTTGAAGGAAAATGGTATGAATACTGGATGGAGAAGAAGTATTTTAAATCTACTCCAGATGAAAGAAAAGCTTACACAATCGTCATTCCACCACCAAATGTAACAGGTGTCTTGCACATGGGACATATGTTAAATAATACGATTCAAGACGTTTTAATTCGTCGTGCGCGTATGCGTGGATTTAACGCTTGTTGGGTACCAGGTACAGACCATGCTTCAATTGCTACTGAAGCGAAAGTTGTTGCGAAGTTAAAAGAGGAAGGTGTTTCTAAATTTGATATTGGTCGTGAAGAATTTTTAAATCACGCTTGGGATTGGACGCATAAACATGGTGGAATTATTTTAGACCAATTAAAAAAGTTAGGAGCTTCTTGCGATTGGGATCGTACGAAATTTACGATGGATCCAGATTTATCTGAATCTGTTCAACGTGTTTTTGTTGATTTATATAATAAAGGATTAATTTACCGTGGATACCGTATGGTAAACTGGGATCCGGAAGCAAAGACAAATATTTCTGACGAAGAAGTTATTCATGTTGATAAAAATGGAAAATTATATCATTTAAAATATCAAGTTGACGGAACTGATCAATATATTGTTGTGGCGACAACTCGTCCTGAAACAATTTTTGGTGACTCTGCAGTTTGTATCAATCCAAATGATGAGCGATATGAATGGTTGAAAGGAAAACAAGTTATTGTTCCAATCGTTGGTCGTAAAGTAAATATTATCGAAGACGAATATGTTGACATCGAATTTGGTACAGGATGTCTTAAAGTTACGCCTGCACACGATGTGAACGATTACGAATTAGGTAAAAAACATAACTTAGATTTTATTGATATTTTTACGGATGATGCGAAATTAAATGATTTAGGATTAAATTATGCTGGATTAGATCGTTTCAAAGCGCGTAAAGAAATCGAGAAAGAATTAGAAGAAAAAGGTTTACTTGAAAAAGTAGAAAATTATAATAATAAAGTTGGTACATCTGAAAGAACAGGAGCGGTGATTGAGCCTAAAATTTCAAATCAATGGTTCTTGAAAATGACAGATTTAGCTAAACCAGCTTTAGAAAATGTAATGAATGATACGATTAAATTTCATCCTGCGAAATTTAAAAATACATATCGTAATTGGATGGAAAATGTAACAGATTGGAACATTTCTCGTCAATTATGGTGGGGACACCAAATTCCTGCATTTTTCTATGGTGATGGAAACGAAGATTTCGTTGTTGCTCTAACAAAAGAAGAAGCTTTACCATTAGCACAGGAAAAAACAGGAAATGTTACATTAACAATCGAAGATTTACGTCAAGACGAAGATGCGTTAGATACTTGGTTTTCTTCTTGGTTATGGCCAATTTCTGTTTTCAACGGAATCAATGAGCCAGAAAATGAAGAAATCAATTATTATTATCCAACACAAGATTTAGTAACTGGTCCAGATATTATTTTCTTTTGGGTTGCGCGTATGATTGTGGCTGGATATGAGTATCGTAACGAATTACCTTTCGAAAATGTATATTTCACAGGAATTGTTCGTGATAAACAAGGGCGTAAAATGTCAAAATCGTTAGGGAATTCACCAGATCCAATCGAATTGATGAACGAATATGGTGCAGATGCTACGCGTATGGGAATGTTGCTAACAGCGCCTGCTGGGAACGATTTACCTTTCGATGTTGATTTGTGTCTACAAGGACGTAATTTTGCGAATAAAATTTGGAATGCTTTCCGTCTAATAAAAGGTTGGGAAGTGAAAGAAGATTTAGAACAAATTTCTGCTCAAACAAAAGCGGTTGAATGGTTCGAAAATAAATTCCAACAAGCATTAGCAGATATCGAACACAATTATGATCAATATCGTTTATCTGATTCATTGATGGCAATTTATAAATTGATTTGGGATGATTTCTGTTCTTGGTACTTAGAAGCAATTAAACCTACTTTTGGTGAGCCAATTGATGCAAAAACTTATGCAGCAACAATTTCTTATTTAGAAAATGTATTGAAAGTTTTACATCCATTTATGCCTTTCTTAACAGAAGAAATTTGGCATTTAATTGCTGAAAGAACAGAAAACGAAGCCTTAATTATTTCTAAATATCCTGAAGTAACATCTTTCAATGAAGAGATTATCAAGAATTTTGAAAATACAAAAGAAGCAACAACTGCTATTCGTGGATTACGTTCAGAAAAAGGAATGTCACCAAAAGAAGCATTAGAAGTTTTTGCTGATGCTCAAGCTGCGAATGAAATTTATGTAGATGTGTTCTCTAAATTAGGAAATGTTTCTAATTTCAATACAGGTGATAAACCAGAAAAAGGTTTTGCTTTCCGTGTTGGTACGTTAGAATTTATGGTTCCGATGTCTGATAATATCGATATTGAAGCTGAGCGTGAGAAATTACAAAAAGAGTTGGATTACAACCAAGGTTTCTTAAACTCGGTTCGTAAAAAATTATCAAACGAAAAATTTGTTGCTGGTGCGCCAGAACAAGTGATTAATGCAGAACGTAAAAAAGAGGCTGATGCATTATCTAAAATTGCTCAAATTGAAGAGCAGTTACAAGCTTTGTAATTTTAATTTAATTTTTAAAATATATGAAAAACCACTCCAAATTTTGGAGTGGTTTTTTTATTGATTTTTTTTGATTAACTTTAATAAAGCCTCAAAAAAGTATAAATGTCAAGCGAATTAAATTACAAAAAGAAAAAGTTGTATTCTGATTTTTTAAACCAAGAAAGAAATATTTTTGTTTGGATACCAGAGCGTTTTATAAATGAAAGTTTGCCTGTTTTGTATTTATTAGATGGCGGAATTAATGAAAAATTTAAGCAAATATCAAAACTAATTGATGAGTTAATTATATCAAATCATATTCAACCATTGATGATTGTAGGAATTGAAAATATTAATCGAAATTTAGATTTTACAAGAAATACATACATTGCAAAAGATAAAAAATGGGTTCCAGAATATGGAAATGCAGAATATTTTGAGAAATTTATTGTATTAGAATTACTTCCTTATATTTCGAAAAATTACTATACAAATAATTCGAAAACTATTGTTGGTGAGTCTTTAGGCGGATTATTGGTAATGGATATATTGTTTTATTTTTCGCATTATTTTGATTCTTATATCGCAATTGATCCTTCGCTTTGGTGGAATAACCACGAATTGTTTGATTCTTATTTTGAAAAATTTGATTTTAATCTATTAGAAAATAAAAAGATTTGGATTTCAAGTTCTAAAACTATTTCAATTTCAAAGTTTACAGATCAATTTGTAGAAAAATTACGCGAAAAAGATAACTTGAAATCAAATTGGAATTATTTACATGATCCTTCGCAAAATCATTTTACAATTTTCAATTCATCTATAGAATCAGCCTTAATATGGACGTTTAAGTAATATTTTTTGAATGATTCATTTGACTTCAATAGGTTTCTCCAACAAGTTTGTCTAAATTTGCAAACCTTTTTAAAAAGAATTAATGCAGTATTTAGAACTACTTTTAATTGGAATTTTCACAGCTTTTATTGGATCATCCATTCCTGGATTGTTGAATATGACGGTGGTGAAAATTGGGAAACAAGCAGGAACTAAAAGTGCATATACTTTTATGTCAGGAACAGCGGTTACGATTGCAATTCAGGTTTATTTGGCAATTTTTCTAGCAAAATTTATTGATTTTAATAAAGAAGTTACCAAAATTTTTAGGGAAGTTGGATTAGCTGTTTTTGTAATTATTACGATTTATTTTCTCTTTTTTGCCAAGAAACAAGATCAAAAAAAGAAGAATAAAAAACTAAAAAAACAAGATGATGTAAAACAAAAAAATAAATTCATCTATGGGTTATTGTTATCCGCTATAAATGTTTTTCCAATACCTTTTTATGTGTTTTTAAGCGCAACATTGGTTTCGTATAATGTTAATGTTTTTGGACAGCCAAACAGCTCAGTTTTTGCTTTAGGAGTTGTAGTTGGTTCGATGATTATTTTTGGTCTATATCTGAAATTTTTTAACTCAAAATCAGAAGAAGATTCATTTATTTTAAAGAATATCAACTATGTAATTGGAGGAGTGACGAGTGTGATTTCTTTGTTAACGATTTATCAGCTTTTTCAATAAAAATTTAATTCAAATTTTGCTTTGGATGCGAGTATTTAACCAAATATTCCATCACTTCATCGCATTCTTTACCTTCTAAAATATAACTCAAAATATCCTCAATTAACTCATCAATAATTTGAGGATTAAATTCAAATTTTTTAGCTAAATCAATACAAATTGCTTTTTCATTTTGATGAATATTCAAATCAACAACCATTAATAAAACAGCGTCATACAACAAAGAAAGTCGATCAGTAAAGGTTTTTGGCAACGTAAAATCAAACTTCGTGTTTTCGTTCAAAATATAACTTACATCTTTGGCAGAAAGCTCATGAAATTTGGCAATATCAGAGATAATTTGAATCTCTTTTTCATTCAAATTACCATCACTTTTACCAATAATAAATAAATTTTTGATGTGATTTAATTTGTCAATCAAAGTAAGATTATTTTTCATTTGTTGCTTTTTGGGATTAAAAATACTCAAAATAGTGGTAAATTAACGTTCAAAATTTTTCATGTGCCAGATTTTAAAACGAAAATAGATGAGATTTATGATAAGCAATGTAAGAATAAAGCAAATATTCGTCATCTTGCTGTTTATTAGCGAAAAATATATTTAGAAAGAGTTTTTCATATATGAAACCGATTTTAAAAGTTAATCGTTTTTTAGCGCCATCAAAATTTCTCAATTATCCTTATAATTCTACAACTCAAAAGGTAATTGATTTTTTGATGAAATATTTTTAAATCTCGGTTCAACGATTTAATTTTATATTTGTTTTATACGACAATCAACGTTATTTTTGTAGTTAAATCTTATAGAATTGTTATCAAAAAAGACAAAATACGGACTAAAAGCGATGGCTCATTTGGCTAGACAAGAAAGTAACAAACCAGTTTTAATCGGACAAATTTCTGAAACAGAAGTTATTCCGAAAAAATTCTTGGAAGCTATTTTATTGGATTTAAAAAAGTTAGGTTTCGTCAATTCAAAACAAGGAAAAGGAGGTGGATATTATTTGGCGCGAGATGCGAAAGATATCAGTTTAGCTTCTTTGATTCGTGTTTTAGAAGGACCGATAGCGCTTTTGCCTTGTGTAAGTAAAAATTACTACGAAAAATGTGATGATTGCCCTAACGAAGGCGTTTGCACATTGAATAAAGTGATGGTTGAATTGAGAGATTCGACTTTAGAAATTCTTGAAAATAAATCTTTAGAAAGTTTAAAATAAATCTTTAGCCTGAGTTTTTCAGGCTTTTTTATTGGAAAATTTTATAAGAACGAAGAATAAAAGTATAACTCTTTTTCGAGAATTCTTCCTAATTTCGAACATTTATATTTCATGAAAAATAAATCTATACAACAAGAGTTTAAGCAACTTTTAGAGCAACATTCTTTTTCTACACATCGTTATTTATTGGCGATTAGTGGAGGAATTGATAGTATGGTTTTGTTAGATTTATTTCGTCAAACTACTGCAAATTTTCAGGTCGCGCATTGTAATTTTCAGTTACGTGAAGAAGACGCAAATGGTGATGAAATGTTTGTGACAGAATATTGCGGAAAATATAATATTCCATTTCATTCAGTTCGTTTTGATGTTACGGCTTATCAAAAAACAGGAAATTATTCGGTCGAAATGGCTTGCCGAAATTTGCGTTATGAGTGGTTTGAGCAAGTTCAACAACAAAATCGTTTGGATATTTTGGTGACAGCACATCATTTGGATGATAATATTGAAACTTTTTTGATTAATCTTTCTCGTGGAACAGGTTTGAAAGGTTTGGTTGGAATGCAAATTGATAATGGAAAAATCTTTCGTCCACTTTTAAATTTTACAAAAAATGATTTGTTGGAATATGCAAAATCAAATGAAATAAATTGGCGAGAAGATTATACGAATGCGACGGATGATTATACTAGAAATAAGATTCGTCATCACATTACACCAATTCTAAAAGAGCTTCATCCGCAATTTGATGAGAATTTTTTGTCAAGTTTAAATCATATCAATGATAATTATCAAATTGTACAAAATAAAGTTGGAGAAGTTAGAAGTGATTTATTCTCAGGAGATAATCCGATTGAAATTGAAATTTCAGCATTAAAAAAACTTCAACCATTAGAAACATTTTTACATTATTTGTTCGAAAAATATGGATTTTCGTCGAGCAAAGAAATTTTAAAATTTTTGGATGCAGAAACGGGAAGTGAAATAAAATCAGCAACTTATCGATTAATTAAAAATCGAGAAAATTTGTTGTTGCAAAAAATAGAAGAAGAAAATGAAGATGAATTAACGATTTTTGATGAGTTAATTGAAATGAATTCGTTAAATTTGAAGTTCGTGAAATCGATAAATCCACACGAAAACGCTACTGAAATAGTAGACTTTACATCAATTTTATTTCCGCTTAAACTTAGAAAAGTGAAAGAGGGAGATTTCTTTTATCCAATTGGAATGAAAGGTCAAAAAAAATTGTTGAGTAAGTTTATGAAAGATTTGAAACTTTCTAAGTTAGAAAAAGAGAAGGTTTGGTTGCTTTGTGACCAAAAAGATCAAATTATTTGGGTGGTAAATCATCGTTTGGATGAACGTTTCAAAACGACAGAAACAAGTAAAAACTTTTTAAACATTACAGTATGTTAAAGAAACTTTGGATACTTTTTTTGTTTCCAATTTTAGTCAACGCACAGTTATTTAGTCCTGCAAAATGGTCGAGTTCGGTGAAGGAGGTTGGACAGAATGAGTTTGAAATCGAGGTAACAGGAAAAATTGATAAAGGTTGGCACCTTTATTCAATGAAACATCCTGATGGAGGAATTGGAATTCCAGCAAGTGCATCATTTAAACCAGCTGCAAATGCAAAATTAGTTGGAGGTGCGCGAGAAGTAGGAAAACGTATAGATAAATACAGCCAAATTTTTGAACAAGATGAAAAATATTACGAAAATCAAGTAAAATTTGTTCAAAAAGTAAAAGTTTCGGGTGATAAACCTGTAAATGTATCATACACAATCGAATTTCAGATGTGTGATGCTGAACGTTGTTTGCCACCAGATGAAACAAGCGGAACAATAAAATTAACGCCGTCTGCAAAAGTTGAAGAAACGAAAGAAGAGGCGAAGCCAGCAGATGCTACAGAAGCAAAAGATACAGTAGCAGTAACTGAAATTACGCAGGATTCTGTTCAAGAAGATTCTACAGCAGTTGTTGCGGCAACACAAGATACAATCAAAAAAGTTGATGATTCTTTATTAGCAGATAACGAAAAGAAAGATAATGGTTTATTGAAAATCTTTTCTTTAGGATTTTTAGGAGGATTGGCAGCGCTATTAATGCCTTGTATTTTCCCAATGATTCCTTTGACAGTAAGTATGTTTACAAAACAAAGTAAATCGAAAGGAGAAGGAGTTGGAAAAGCCTTTATTTATGGATTATCAATCATTGTTATTTATGTTGCATTAGGTTTATTGGCGACAGTTATTTTTGGACCATCTGTTCTAAATGAAATGTCAACAAATCCGTGGGTAAATTTAACGTTTTTTGCTATTTTTATTGTATTTGCAATTTCATTCTTTGGTGCTTTTGAATTAACATTACCAAGTAAATGGGTAAATGCAGCTGATAAAGGTGCTGATAAAGGCGGATTAATTGGAATCTTCTTTATGGCATTCACGTTAGCATTAGTATCATTCTCTTGTACAGGACCAATTATTGGTTCGTTATTAGTTCAAGCTACGCAAGGAGGAAACTATTATTCATTAATCGTAGGAATGTTTGGCTTCTCTTTAGCATTAGCGATTCCATTTACATTGTTTGCGATGTTCCCAGGATGGTTAAATTCAATGCCAAAATCTGGAGGATGGTTAAATACAATCAAAGTTTCTTTAGGGTTTATTGAATTAGCTTTTGCCTTAAAATTCTTATCAAATGCTGATTTAGTTTGGCAAATGAATTGGTTGCCAAGAGAAATTTTCTTAGCATTTTGGATTGCAATTTTTATCTTCTTAGGATTATATCTTTTAGGTAAATTTAGATTAGAATTAGACTCTCCTGTACAAACAATTGGCGTTCCGAGAATGTTATTTGCATTGGTTTCAGTATCATTTGCGATTTATATGATTCCAGGTTTATGGGGTGGACCATTAAAATTACTAAGTGGTTTAACACCTCCAATGACTTATTCTGAAGCGCCTCGAGGTTTCCACGAAGGTGTAGGCGGTGAACAAGCGACAGCTAAATTTGATGATCCTAATATGGTTGCTGGACCTCATGGAATTCCTGCATTCAAAGATTTCGATCAGGCTGCGGCTTTCGCAACGAAAGTTGGAAAACCAATGTTGTTAGATTTCACTGGGCATGCGTGTGCAAACTGTCGTAAAGTTGAAGAACGTGTTTGGAGTGATGAGCGTGTGAAGAAAATTTTGGCTGAAGATGTTGTTTTAGTTTCTTTATATGTTGACGAGGCAAAAGAATTACCAGAAGATCAAAAAGTATTTTCGAAAGCATTAGATCGTAATTTGAAAACGGTTGGGAACAAATGGACTTCTTTCGAGATTGAACATTTCAATGCAAATGCTCAACCTTATTATATTTTGGTTGATAAAGATTTGAATCGTTTTTCTAAACCTTTAGAAGCTGAACTTGATGTAGAAGTTTACTTAAAATGGTTACAAGATGGAATCGAGAAGTATAAAGCGAAATAATTATTTTGTCCCGTCCTGAAAAATATATACAATTTTTCAGAGATTAAATACATAAATTAAACAGTAGTAGCTAACAAGTTGCTACTGTTTTTATTTTATATTCATTTAAGTAAAATTGAAATTCATCTTCAAACAAAATCAGAAACTGAACAAGCTATTTTTATCAGCAAAACACAGATTAATAGTTGGATGGATTGGATGAATAGGAAAAAAAAATCTCACAAATGTGAGATTTTAAAATATTAGTTTATAAATTTTCTAACATCAAGATAATTTCACTTTCGATGCGTTGCATCATTTCAGGCGAAATTTCGATTTGATGTTTTACATTTTCGATAGTATTGTACGTCAATTCTCCCGTTTTCAAATTCAAATTATATTCAATTTGTCCTTCCCAAGAATTACTCGATTCGTAAAATGAAACTATTTCAAAAGGTAATCTTGGCAAAAGTTCACCAAAATGTTCTTCTAATTTGATTCTATTTTCTTGATTAATTGTTAGTTTTTCCATGATTTAATAATCATTGCATTAGCAGAAGTTTCGTAGAAAATAATCGCTAATAATTGTAAAAATTCAGCATGATTTAGCTTTCCAGCAACCACTTCATCAATATCTGCCTCGTAATATTCTTCAATTGTTTTAGTCATCAAGGCTTTAAAATTCTCTAACGGAATATTTTGATCTTTCAATTCATTTAATAAATAATTATCCGAAGCTAAAAAGTCTGCACGAGTTCCGAAAATTGGAGATTTACGAATATTTAATGCATTATGAAAAGTTTGCGAAATCAAAACGCCACGTTCCAATTCTTCAAATTCCCAACCTTTACGAACTCTTCTCGGGTTATTTTCATAAAAAATATGATTGTGAAAAGCGTGAATATGTTTCGCAATATCCGTGTTGGTATGTAAATAAAGGAACTGCAAAATTGAACTAAACAAATGGTTTGCGTTCAGATTTGCTGGATAATATGTGTACAATAATGGATAATGAAACAATGTTGTGTACAACGGCGAAAAACTATCAATAATGTTTAGATTCAACACATTTATTCCTTCAAAATCTACTTTCTGATTCGTTTGATAATAATTAATTCCAGCCAAATAAATATCCTCATAACTCAATTCAAACTGATTAAGATACGCTCCAATTTGTTTGAAAAAAGAAGTATTTAAATTATGATTTGTAACTAATTTATATTGTTTATTTTCAAATTCTTTAATAAAATCTAACTTAAACTCAGACTTTAAATTATCATTGATAACTTTATCAAAATCAAATGATTTCTTTCTAATTACATTAACATAAATTTCGTTGTATGTATAAATAATTTGCTTGATTGGTGCTGTGTCTAAAGCTTCAAAAGGATTGATGTCAGTATTTGGCGTAGCATACAACGTAAACAAACGACGAAATTCTTGTTGAATTTTTTCTTCTTCCACAAACATATTCATCAATTGATTAGTGTTCGCAGCAATAATACTTTCACCTAAAAAAAATAAAATACCAGCTTTCAAATCTTCATCAAAACCACATCTTTCAAGGGTTTGATCAAAATAAGTTTTGAATAGATTTTCAGGATTTTGGCTCATATCGAATAATTTTATTTTATCATTTAAAAAAGTAAAAGTATTGATTTTTTGAAGATTTAAAACGAAAAAAACCTCTGTAAAACAGAGGTTTTTAAAATTTATTTTAATGAATTTGTTTAACTTGTTAAAATTCAACCATTGAAGGATTCAATCCTGAAAAACCATCAGCTGGCATTTCATCAATCGCTTTTACATCTTCTGTGCTCAATTTAAAATTATTTGAAGTGAAATTCGCTTCAATATTTTTTTCTGAAGAGGAGCGAGGAAGTGGTAAAATTTCTTTCGCCAAACAATAATTTATACAAATTTGACCAACCGAAACATTGTATTTATCCGACAAAGAAACAATTAATTCGTTCTCTAAAATTCTTCCTGAACCTAGTGGACTCCATGCTTCAACCAACAAATCGTGTTGTTTACAAAAATCGACTAATTCTGGTTGCGAATGTCCTGGATGAATCTCAATTTGATTAACCATTGGTTTGATTTCAGCCGTTTCAAATAAAGCTTCTAAATGATTGATATTAAAATTACTTACACCAATCGCTTTTGCTTTTCCAGATTTGTAAATTTCCTCGAAAGCTCGCCAAGTTCCAGCATTCAATTCTGCCCAAGTATCAGGAAATTGCGTTTCATTTGCAGGCCAATGAATCAAATATAAATCTAAATAATCAGTCTGTAAATCAGCTAAAGTTTGCTCAAATGCAGCCATTGCTTTTTCGTAACCACGCTCAGTATTCCAACATTTAGACGTTATAAATAATTTGCTACGATCTACATTTTCAGCTTTGAGAACAGCGCCAATTTCTTTTTCATTTTTGTAGATTGCTGCTGTGTCAATATGAGTATATCCTTTTTCTAGCGCTATTTTTAGAGGTTCTGTAACTTTTTCACCTTCTAATAACCATGTTCCAAATCCGATTGCAGGAATTTCGATTCCGTTTGATAGTTTAAAGTTTTCCATTTTTTCAATATTTATATATTCAAATTTATCTCAAAACAACCAATTTCAATAATTAGTAGACGTTAATTCTTCTGTTAAAACTCATTTATAGAAATCTTAAATTTAATTGTTTGTTAATAAAATAGTTCTATATTTATTCTCGAAATGTGAATGGAAAAAATATAAAAAAATGACACAATTTACAGGTACGATTGAGGATTTTATGAATACGCATGAAGAATTTATCAATGCTTTGATTCTGAAAAAAATCAATCAACAAGTTGTATTAGATAAAAAAGAAGAGGAAGAAATTCAGCAAAATGAATTTATTCAACAAAAATTAGAAGATTTGAAAGAACATATGACTGATTTGTTCGAAAATGAATTTGGTGATTGGGAAATTACAATGGATTTAGAATCTTTTGAGCAAGAATTTGACAAACATTTTCAAATTTCTAAGCAAGAATTAGAAGACAATGTGCTGTTGAAGTAGGTGATTATTTAGAGTAATGTTCACAACATTTAAACCTACTAAAGAAGTTTTAAAAAAGTATATTGATTATTATTATGTTGATATTAAACATGATAATACATTAACTATATACGATTGCTTTCCTCATTATAACAATACGATTTCAGTTTATAAATCGCATCAATATATAAAGGGGAATTCTGTTTACAAACAAAATGGAATTCCTCTTCAAATTTTTACTCCATTAAGATCAGATGTTTTACAGATTCAACAAATTGGTTCTGTTGAACGTTTTGTAATGGTTTTTAAACCTTTTGGAATTAATCAATTTCTGACTAATATAGATTTTTCAAGTATTATAGATGATTTAAACTTTTTTGATGAAGAAGAGTGTAATCATTTGTTTAATCATATAAAATCTGAGGAATTTGTTTCTATAATTGAGCCTATTTTATTGAATAAAATAAGTAGAATTGAAAATGTAATTATAGAAAATTCAATAGATTATATTTTTAAACATTATGATGATTTTACAGTTAATCAACTTGCTGATTATTTAGGTTTTAGTCGAAAACATATCAATAGAGTTTTCAAAGAAAATATTGGAGTTTCCATTAAAAATTTTCATGAAATCGTTTTATTTAGAAAAACTATCGAAGAGAAATTGTTACATAATCCTGATGAGACATTTACGTCGATTGCACATAAATTAAATTTTACGGATCAATCTCATTTTAATCGTTTGTATAAAAAATTTGTTTCTGAATCACCCAATCAATTTTATAAAAATGGAGAATTAATAGGAGAGGAAGATACTTTTTGGAGATTTTATAAAGATTAAAATGTCCCAATTTTACAAGTTTATTAGGGGTGTTGATGGTATTTTTACACAAAATTCAACCCATGAAAAATTATATCTTTATACTTATCTTATTTCTATCCACACAAATTTTTAGTCAAGAAACATATTCTAGTTTAATTTCAAAAGCTGAAAAGTTAGTTGAAGAAGACAAGAAGGAATTAGCTTTAGATTATTATACAAAAGCATTCAATCTACATAAAGACAGTATCAATAATTTTGATTTATATGATGCGGCTGAACTTTCTAACATAATTGGTCAAGCAAATCAAACATTTTATTTTTTAGAAAAGTTAATTCAGAGAAATCCGAAACTATACCCAGGTTGGTATTTTATTTTAGATAAAGATTCGAAAGTGAAATTCAAAAATCTATTAAATGATAAACGTTGGCAGAATTTAGAAGTAACCTCAAATAAAAAATCTAAAAGATTTTATGACAGTATTCAATTGACAAATGATGAGTTTTTTAGAATTAAGAAATCAACAAATTTAGAGATTAAAGATAAGAAAAAACTTTATAAAAGTTTGAAAAATTCTTCATCTTATTTACCGAAAAAAGAACAAAATTATTCTATTTTCTTTCCAATTAATGATACTTTAAAGTCATCTTATTTTATTCATTTACCTAAAAATTATAACCCAGAAAGAAAATATCCTATGCTTATCTTCCTTCATGGAGCTGTATTTTTCAGTGAATTTGAAAAATTTTCTACTGATGAAGATTTGAAAGGTTGGAATAGATTTTATACTAAATATGCGGATCAGAATGATTTTATTTTAGTTTTTCCTAAAGCTGATAAACGTTATAATTGGATGACAGAAAAAGGATTTTATATGGTTCCAGAAATTGTTCGACAAATAAAATCAACAATTAATGTAGATGATAATAAAATGTTTTTAACGGGACATTCTAATGGAGCAACTGGTTCGTTTAATTATTTAGTAAAACAACCAACTTATTTTGCAGGTTTTTATGGCTTTAATACGCAGCCAATTGTAAGAACAGGAGGAACATTTATTCAAAATGCATTGAATCGTTCTTATATAAATTTCTCTACTGATTTAGATTATTATTTTCCACCACAAGCTAATGATGATTTAACTGCATTGATGCAATCATTACATATTGATTATAAAGATTATCGATACAATGGTTATCCGCATTGGTTTCCAGAATTTAATGGTTCAGAGCCTGCGTATAAAATTTTGTTTGATGATTTGTTGAATAGAAAAAGAAATCCATTTCCGAATAAATTAATTTGGGAAACAGATGATGTGAAATACGGAAAAGTTGATTGGATAGAAATCACAAAACTGGATACAATTTCATCTAAAAAAGAGTGGCAAAAAAACTATAATTTCAAAATAACTAAATGGTTAGAATATGATGATAATGATAGTCTACAAATAAAAGATGTGGATAAAATGGCTTTTAATTTTCCTCGTGAATCAGGTTTAATCAAAGTAAATTATTCCAAAAATAGATTTGATATTGAAACATCTTCTGTAAAATCATTTCGATTATATATTTCTCCTGAAATGATTAATCTGAACAAAAAATTAAAAGTCTATGCTAATAATAAATTGATATACAGTCAAAAAGTAGATTACAATCCATCTTTTATGAAAGAAAATTTCAATAAAAATATGGATAAAGTACAAGTTTGGATTAATTATATTGATTTTGAATTATAATTAACATCACTAAAAAAACATGATTATGAAAAAAATATTCTTACTAATTATATTCTTTTTGTTTACTTTTATTAATGCTCAATCTTATGAGGAAAAAACAATTATACTTCAAGAATTGTTAAAAGATAAAAAATATTGTGAAGCACATAAAATTTTTGAACAAATTCTGAATAATGAAAATCGAAACCCTTATGATTTTTATTATGGAGCAATCTCGTCAGTAAATTGTAATAAACCAAATCAAGCATTAGATTGGTTAGAAATGGGAGTTCAAAAAGGTTTAGGTTCTACCAAAGAAGAAGTTGATTATCTTTCTAATGATGAAAATTTTTCTAAGATTTATTCTGATCCTAAATGGAATAATTTAGTTTCTGTGATGAAAGAGAAGTTAAAAGAAAAAGAACTTCGTGAAGAAAAATTAAATGTAGATTGGTTAAAAAGTATAAGTAACAATAGAGTAAAAAATAAAAACAGATCAGCCAAATGCAGGATTTGCTTTATATACAAACAATGTAGATTCTATCAAAGTTCCTTATTTGGTTTTAATTCCTAAAAGTTATTCGTCTAAAAAGCCTTCAAGAATGATTGTTTATTTGCATGGAGGAGTGGTGAGTACAGAAAATTTTACTCATAATAATTATCAAATAGAGCAAGAATCTATATTTTCTTTGGCAGATGAATACAATGCTATTATTCTGTATCCATTTGGAAAAAAAGCTTTTGAAAATGTCTTATCGATTGTAAAAGAAGTTGAAAAAAAATATTCTATAAACAAGAAAGAAATTTATCTTGGAGGAATGTCAAATGGCGGTTCAGCAACTTTTTGGTTTGCAACAAATCATTCGAATTTGTTTAAAGGTTTTTATGCTTTTTCTGCAGATCCAAAATTAAAAATTGAAGAGATTGACTTTTCTAAAATCAAAAAACCTTTTTATATGTTGAATGCTAAAGATGACAACGTTTTTAAATTTGAGGAAGTGGAATCAATTTATTTAAAAAAACATAACAAAAATTGGCATTTAGAATCATTAGAAAAGGGTAATCATGGTTTTGTTTACCAAGAAAACGGAACAGAAATAATGAAAAACTTATTAGATAAATTAATAATGGAATAAACTAAATCTTCATAAAATCTTCTTCCAATAAGTCTTCTAAAGGACTTTGCATCAAAGATTGTGGTAAATTTCGGAAAGCAAAATTTCGGAGATTCATTAAGAACTTATTGTCAACTTGAGCAACTTTTCCAGCCAAACGAGAAGTATCGATAATATAATGTGTTCGTTTCAAACGACGTAAATTATAATGTTCAAAAGCTAACAAAATATCAGTATCTTTTTTGATTAATTCATCATACAAAACGCAAACATCTTCAACCGCCATGCATGCGCCTTGCCCCATGTTTGGTGTGGTTGCATGTGCTGCATCTCCAATTAATAAAACACGATTAAATGCATAATTATTAATCGGTTTTATATCCATAATTGGCGTAGCAATTATACTTTCTGGATTCGTTTTTTGTAAAGTATTTCTGATTTGTCCCGAATAATCTTTGAACTGATTTTTAATATCACTTAAAGCGTAGTTGTAAACTTCAGAATTTAGTTTTGTATTGACACAAGCGTACCAATATATTTGATGATTGATAAGAGGAGTCAAACCAAATCGACCATTTGGTCCCCATGTTTCGATACTTTTCTTTGAGTTATACGATTTATCTTCCACAATGGCACGCCAACAAATATATCCCGCATAACGAGGTGTCGACTGTTTTAACAATTGTTGACGAATTGTAGAATTTATCCCATCAGCACCAATTAAATAATCACCTTCTGTAGAAGTTCCATCTTCAAAATGAAGGACAACTTTTTCAAAACTTTGTTCAAAGAATTTTATTTTTTTTGACGTTTTAATTTTATTCGAATCAATTTTTGAAACTAAATAATGATGTAAATCTGCGCGATGAATGGCAAAATTTTCGTTGTTGTAGTTTTTTCTCAATCGTTCGGTATCGGCTTTTAAAATTGTTTTTTCTTTCCAATCTTGAATTTCAAAATCTTCTAGCATATGTCCCAAAGGCGCAACTTCTTCCGCTAAACCAAGAATTTCAAATGCTTTCATTGCATTAGAGGCCAAACCAAAACCAGCCCCAATTCCACGAACTTCTGGCGAAGCCTCGAAAATTTCGTAGTCATAATTTAAATCTTGCAAAGCTTTTGCTAAAGTTAAACCTGCAATTCCTGCACCAGCGATTAAGAATTTTTTACTCATTGATAAAAATAAAGTTCAAAATTAATCATTCTACTATAAACCAAAAAGAAAAGCGAATCAATTTGATTCGCTTTTCAGAAGTTATTTTGTCGAAAATTATTGTTCGTTAAAATATTTGTAGAAATATGGAATAGTTTCGATTCCTTTATAGAAATTGAATAAACCATAATGTTCGTTAGGAGAGTGGATAACGTCAGAGTTTAACCCAAATCCCATTAAAACAGATTTTGTTCCTAATTCTTCTTCGAATAAAGCAACAATTGGAATAGATCCTCCAGCTCTTTCAGCTAACGCTTCTTTCTCAAAAGTTTCAGCTAATGCTTTTTTAGCAGCGATAAAACCTGGGTGATTTGTTGGTAAAATATAAGGTTTACCTCCGTGATGTGGCTTTACTTTAACTTCTACTGAAGATGGCGCTAATGTTGGGAAATAATCTGCAAATTGTTTTGTTACAACCTCAGGGTCTTGTCCTGGAACCAAACGCATTGAAATTTTAGCATAAGCATGAGAAGGAATAACTGTTTTAGCACCTTCGCCAATGTATCCTCCCCAAATTCCGTTTACATCTAAAGTAGGACGAATAGACGCTCTCTCGATTGTAGAAAAACCTTCTTCTCCTTGAATATCAGCAATACCGATAGATTTTTTGTATTCTTCAACATCAAATGGAATTTTCGCTAAATCAGCTCTTTCATCTTCAGTTAATTCAAGAATTGGCTCGTAAAAACCTGGAATTGTAATGTGACCTTTTTCATTGATTAATTTTCCAATCATTGTTGCTAAAACATTAATTGGATTTGGAACAGCTCCACCATAAACACCAGAGTGCATATCGCGATTAGCTCCTTTTACTTCAACTTCTACATAAGATAAACCACGTAAACCAACTGATATAGAGGGTTGTTCGTTTGAAATCATAGAAGTATCAGAAATCAAAATCACATCATTTTTTAATTTCTCTTTATTGTTTTTAACGAAATTTACTAATGAAGGAGAACCAACTTCTTCTTCACCTTCGATCATAAATTTAACGTTACAAGGTAATTCGTTTGATTTGTTTAAAGCCTCAAAAGCTTTAACGTGCATAAACATTTGACCTTTATCATCAGCAGAACCACGTGCGAAAATTGCTCCGTCAGGATGAATTTCTGTCTTTTTGATTACTGGTTCGTATGGTCCAGATTCCCATAATTCTAAAGGATCAGCTGGTTGTACATCGTAGTGTCCGTAAACTAAAACAGTTGGTTTTGAAGCGTCAACTATTTTTTCTCCGTAAACAACAGGAAAACCTTCTGTTTCGCATACTTCAACATTATCAGCACCTGCTTCTTTTAAATATTTTGCAACCATTTCGGCAGCATCATTTACGTCTTGTGTGTAGGCTGGATCAGCACTAACTGAAGGAATTTTAAGTAATTCGATTAATTCATCAAGAAAACGTTGTTTATTCTCTTGTATAAATTGTTGCGTATTGTTCATCTTTGTTTGTTATGAATAATAGGTAAATTTAAAAATAAAATCTTGATTAGACTTTCTTTTTCAAGAAAAATATAATGCGAAAACCTTTGTATCTTTGCAAAAAATTAGAGAATGATATTATATAATACAACTTTTATTGTTGAACAAGAAGTGCATGACGATTGGTTTGCGTGGATTCATAAAGAGCATATTAATGATTATTTGAAATCAAATTGTTTTATCGGTGCTCGTTTAGGAAAAATAACTTCTCATATAGAACCTGGGGCGGTTTCTTATTCTTTGCAATTATTTGTGAATGATGAATTGACTTTAGATAAATTCAAGAATAATTTTTTATCAGAAATTAAACAAAAAAGTTTGCAAAAATACGCGACTAAAGTACTAAGTTTCGAAAGTGAAATGGAACATATAGGGGATTATAATTAAACAAAAGCTCGAGAATTTTCTCGAGCTTTTTTTATATTCTTTTTTGAAAAATAACTTCAATATTCAATTCAATCCATTGTTTGGTGCTAAAATCATAATAGGACTTTGTAATATTTGTAGACAGATGGTTGTTGTCTATAATTTTTAAATTTTCAATAGAAACATTTTTTTTATTTTCCTTGTTACCAGTATAGTTGCTTTCTGTATAACTACTATCTTTTATAACCATTACTTTATCCGATAATGTTGTAGATGTTGCAAAACCATATTTTACAAAATTCGCATAACCGTCTGGTATACTTGGATAATCATAATTTAATAAAGTTAGAGGAAAATTAAAGGATATTATTTTTACTTTAGGTCTAACTTCTAAAAAGTTCTCTTGTTTATTAAGAATTTCAATTTCATCCATCAAATTAGTTGATGTTTTTTTATCATTGTTTAAATCGACTGGGATATTAGCTATATAGGATACAATATTATAAGTATCAACTACATCTTCTTCCGAAAAACCATCATCATCTTTACATCCAAAATTAATAAGAATTATACTAGATGCAAGTAGTAGTTTAAAGTAATTTGTAATCATATCATTATGAATTTTAGTAAATATAATAATTTCATTGATTTGTTTAGTTATCAATTTTTGATTTATGTTTTTTTGACTTTAGTTGAATTATTTCAGAATTGGTTTCGATTTAGATAAAAATACCTATTACGATATTTTACTTCCGAAAAATTATAATTCAAACAAAGCGTTTGTTATTAAAATGAAAATGGGCAAATCACCTGATAAAACAGAAAAATTGATGGACGCAAAAATGTAGTTCCAAAATAGAATAAAAAAATGCAGTAGTTTTTCTACTGCATTTTTTGTTTATGTTTAACCTTCGAAGCTTCTTACAGCATCTAACGTTTTATTGATTTCAGCGTCTTTAATCGCATCAGAAATAAACCAAGTTTCGTATCCTGAAGGTGCAATGTAAACTTCGTTTGTCAACAAATGATGGAAAAATTTATTGAATCTTTCATGGTTACATTTCGTTACATCTGTAAAGTTTTTGATTTCTGTTTGTTCAGTAAAGAACACAGACATCATCGAACCTAAACGATTAATATGTGCAGGAATTCCTTTCTCAGCAAATATTTTAGAAATCTCGTTATCTAAAGTTTCTGTTGCATTATCAATACGATTAAATAATGCTCTATCATTATTAATAATATTCAACGTTGTGATACCAGCACGCATCGCAATTGGATTTCCAGATAAAGTTCCAGCTTGATAAACAGGACCAAGAGGAGCAAGGTGATTCATGATTTCGCGACGAGCAGCAAAAGCTCCAACAGGGAAACCACCACCAATTACTTTACCAAATGTAACGATATCCGCATTGATATTTAAACGTTCTTGCGAACCTCCCATCGCTTGACGGAAACCTGTCATTACCTCATCAAAAATTAATAAAGCACCGTTCGCATCACAAATTTGTCTTAATCCTTCTAAGAAACCTTTTTCTGGAACAATACATCCCATGTTTCCTGCGATTGGCTCAACAATAATAGCTGCAATTTCATCTTTATTTTGTTCGAATAAAGCTTTTACATCTTCCAAATTATTGTATTCTGCCAACAACGTATCTTTCGCTGTTCCTTGCGTTACACCTGGAGAATTTGGATTTCCAAAAGTTGCAGCACCAGAACCAGCTTTAATCAAAAATGAATCTGAATGTCCGTGGTAACAACCTTCAAATTTTACAATTTTATCACGATTTGTATAACCTCTTGCCAAACGAATTGCAGACATACACGCTTCTGTACCAGAGTTCACCATACGAACCATGTCGATATTTGGAACAACGGATGTGATTAACTTAGCAATTTCAGTTTCCAATTCAGTTGGTGTACCAAAAGAAAAACCATTTTTCATTTGTTCAACAGTCGCATTCAAAACACGCGGATCTGTATGCCCAATAATCATTGGTCCCCAAGAATTGATGTAATCTACGTAAGCACGTCCATCTTCATCATAAATATAAGCACCTTCGGCTTTTTTGATAAAAATTGGCGTTCCTCCAACAGATTTAAATGCACGAACAGGAGAATTTACACCTCCTGGAATATATTCTTGCGCGTCTTTGAATAATGCGCTACTTCTTTGATACAACATAATTTTACAAAAATAGTTGCACAAATTTACTGAATCTTAAATGAATTATGAAGTGATTTTGATTAGATTATAAGTTTATGTGAAGATTTATTTTCTAAATACTCAATTAATGTTTTAATCAATTGATTTTCTTTCAAAATCGTTTGATTTCCAATCAAAAATAATTGCTCTTTTGCACGTGTTAACGCCACATTTAGTTTTCGGTCAACATTTCCTTGGTCATTCATATTCACCAACGCATTCAATTGTGAATGATATGTTACCGCAAAACTATACAAAATAATATCGCGCTGACTTCCTTGGTAACGCTCAACAGTATCAACTGTAATTTGTTCATGATTTGGAATATTTGCTAATTCTAATTTCTGTTTAATTAATGCAATTTGATTACGGAAAGGTGCAATAATTCCAATCGTTTTCTTCGGATCAAATTCTTTTTTATTGATTTCGTATAAATGAATAATTTCTTGTACAAATTTGACAATGAAATCGGCTTCTTGCTCATTTGTTGAAGGCAAATAAGGATTTTCGTCCACATTGATAAACGCAAAACGATGATTGGTGATAAAATTCTGTAAATCATTTGATTGATTGTAGTTTTCGAAATGTAAATCTGCACGTTGACGATTTAAACTTTGCTTAACCTCATCATTCAAATTAGGAATATCATAAGCAACATTTAATTTTCCATCATAAAAATAATTGTTCGGAAAATCCGCGATTTCTGCATGCATTCTTCCTTGATAAGTTAATTGATCAAATGCATTTTCGTAATTATTTCGTTCACAAAATTCGTACAAACGTTCGAAAATTGAGTTTTTACGATTGATTAAACCAATATTTTCTAATAATTCGTTGTTCGTTTTTGCTAATTCAGGATTTTGCAAAACAATTGCAGGCAACTGTTTGTGATCACCAATCATGATAAAACGTTCTGCTTTTGGTAGAATTCCAACAATTTGTGGTTCTAAAATTTGTGAAGCTTCATCAATAATAATTGTATCAAATTTCTTTAATTTCAGAATATCATTTTTACTCGAAATTGAAGCAACCGTCGAAACAAAAATGCGTTGTTTACGAATAATATCTTGAATCGTTTTTCTCGAAAATTTTTCTCCTTTTTGCTCTAAATCAGCATCTTTTTGCTCGATAATTTTATTCAATAAATTTGAATGGAATTCAGGAGAAGTAGATAATTCGTTTCCAATTCGAATAAATTTTTGTTCAATTTGATCAGAAATAGCCGAATTTATCGATTCACATAATTCATCAACCGCACGATTTGTATACGCCAAAAGCAAAATATTACAATCTTGTTTCTCGTAGATTTCTTTTACCAACTCTTTGATGATAATCGATGTTTTTCCTGTTCCTGGAGGTCCATTCAACAAGAAATAATCTTTAGAAGAAAGCGCTTTTTTCAAGATTCGATTTTGTTCATCCGAAAGATTTGAGTTAAAATACGCATAATCCATTTGATTTCTTGGAATAGATTGCGTTAAAATCAAATCTTTTTTTGCTTTCGAAGAATGAATTAATCCATACAGATTTCGGTACATCGAAACAAAAGAAGAATCCATAAAATCGCGCTCCAAAGCCCATTTTCCTGATGAATCAAACGAATCAAAAAAGCGTGTATTAGGTTGTTGATAACGAAAACGTAACACAATAAATTCTCTCGAAATACTTTTGATGGTACATTTAAAAACCTGATTTGTTAAAACTGAATCTTTGAAATTATTTCTTGGATAAAGAATGCAAATATCACCTTCGCGAATCGAAATAAAATCATTCGCAGGATTGGTTCTTTTTAACTTGATTTCACGTTTTGGATCAGAAATATGATTTTCTATAATTTCTAAATCATAAATAATCTCGAAATTATTGTTTTTTTCTTCGAAAGTATTCAGCCATAAACTCGCCAAACCGTTGTTAGAAGTTGATTGTCCCAAACCAAGTTTCGCCATATATTGCTCTTTCGCAATGAAATTCGTAAACGAATAAAAATAAGCTTTTTCTAACGGTGAACTATTTTTGATCGGATAGATAAATTTATCCAACTGTTCTTCTAAAATTTCTTTGAAACGAGGATTAATTTTTCGTTTGATAAAATTGGCAGGTTTAATCGAATAAATAGTTGATTCAATATCGGTTAATGTATGATTTGCTAACCGATTTTCATTGATAATTATTCGATTTCGTAAATCAAAAATACGTTGAACTCGCGCTAAAGTTGGCACATCAAAACGTAAATTTCCTTGATATACTTTCGAATAGAAGATATAACCTTCGGTGTTTTTTGTGACATCTTTAAACTCTAAATCATACAAAACACCAATAATTTGGTAATATAAAAAGAGTTGCGTCGCATGATTTGGCTTGACACTTTTTCCGTCATCAGGAAAAGGTGCACCACCAGATTTCAACTCGATAATTTTATTTTTTCCTTCGGGATTAATGTCTAATAAATCCAAACGACCCTGAATACCATATTGTTCGCACAAAAATGAAGGCTCTATTAATGCACGATCCAACGAAATATCATATTGAGGAAAATCCTCCGTCAACACTTTTTGAATACGGTCAAAATGACCTTTAGCTTCCAGATAATAATCTTTCAAGTCTTGTGGATTCGCTAGATCGTTGCAAGCCGTATATTCTAATGGATAATTTTTGAAATCATTCTTGAAAATATCATTAAAATCTGTGTTTTCAATGTTTTCCGTTGAAAAATGATCGACTACTGAATTGGCAAAATTCCCTAAACGAATGTGTTTACTATTTGGCGCTTCTTCAAATTTTTTCTGAATATAATGCAATTCAGAAGTTCCATAATCCTGAAAACATTCAGCAATTGCCGAAATATCAACCAAATAATCTGGTTCGAGAATGATAAAACGTGGATGATAAATTCCTTCTTCATCAATCGTCGAATTGACTAAATTTAATTGTGCACCAACCCAAAAATCCTCAATAGAAGTAAAGTTTTCATTTACGCCATCCTCATCAATTTGAACTGTAATATTTTCTTCTGTTTCATTATCTTCATGATCGCAAATCAAACAATCTCGTTTAATTTCAATCACTTGAACACGCAATTTTTTAACCCGATTTCGAGTAAGAATTTTGTTTGTATAAAATTCTTTTTCAGGAAAATAGTAGATAATTTCTGCTGGAATCATTACTTCATAAATCGAAGAAATAAAATCTGCAATATATTTATAATGTGTAAAATATTCGTGTTCTGTCGGTTCGTATTTCTCGCTCAGAATTCGTTGAGCAGTTTTACGAAACGAATGAATTTTAGTAGAAACTTGGTATTGATTACAGATAAAAGATAGCTTCGAGAAAAAGTTAGAAAACTGTAAAGCTTCGTTTTTTGTTAACTCAAATGCAATATTTTCAACCAAACGTTTTAAATCTAAATATTTAGAATTGATTGGTTTATTGGCAAGTTGAATTTGTAAAACTTCATTTAGCAGTTGATTTCCTATTTCTTCTCGATTCACGGCGATTAATTTGGTGTAAAATTAAGACTAAATATTGTATTAAAAAGACGTTTAATCCCACGTTTTCCAATCATCACTTGTAAACAACCATTCTGGAGTTTTAATTTTACCTTGTTGTAATTTATACCAAGGATTTAATTTTTTATCCATTGGATTATTAAGAATTTGAATTTCTTGAGCTGGCATATAACTTTGGGCGAGTAAAACAATTTTTTCGCCTTGTTCATTTTTTGCTAAATCAACTACCATAACAGCATGTCCATAAGGATTTCCTTGTTGTAAAAGAATATCTCCAATTTTTACTTGATTATATTTTACCGACTCTAATTGATTTTTTAGAGAAGCTGTATTCGCATAACTGAAAACATATTCCAAATACTTCCAATAATTTTCTGGTGAATAATCTCCATTTGCAAAATCTGTAAATTTGCGTGGTTTTCCGTCCGATAAAAAGTTGAAAGAGATTTCATCATAACGCTTTTGTTGGTAGAGAAAATCAGCTCTCAAACGCATTGTTGCATCTGCACATTGATGTAAATCTTTGTTTCCAATCGGTAAATCAATCACCGCATTGTACACATTATTTACAGGTTTTTCGTTTCCATTATAGAATTTTACAAGTGTTCCAAAGTCTTTCAATTGCAAATGTTGTAGAAAATATCCGAATTCATTTTGATTATAATTTTCTCTTTGAAAACCTTTTGGTACTGAATATCGATCAATTATTTTATCCGCTTTTTCGTTGATAAAACTTTATTTCTCAACAATTTTTTGAATTGAATCTTGATGATTTTTAGAATTCGTAGAATTTTCATCTTTACAACTGAAAATGAAAAATGGCAATATGAAGCAGATATATTTTTTCAAATTATTTAATTCTCAAAGGTGAAACAAGGACAACAAATCCATCAGGATCTAAGAATGAAATTCCGTTATTATTCCAATATGGATTTTTAGATTTTATTTGTTTGATTTGATGAAGTTCTAAACGCTCAACGATTTCGTCATATTCTTGTTGCGTTGTTGGATAAAATACCAAACAATTGTCTTCATCAAAGTGATGATCGATATTTTCGTGAGTTGTTGTAAATTCTAAATGCTAGCTTAAATCTGATTTTCCAATAAAAATGTCATCATATCCATTGTGATTTTTAAACTTTCCAAGGATTTCAAAACTTAAAACTTTTATATAAAAATCCCTGATTTCATTGATTTGGTTGGTATGTCGAGCGACTCTAAATTGCATAAAATTCACTATTATTATTGATTGAAAATTAGTATATTTTATTGAATTTTATAGAAATATACCCGTTGTGCATTTTAAATAATTTGAGTTTTTAGATTATTAATATTTCGATTAAAGTATGTTTTATTAATGTACTGAACCACAGTAAGTGCAGTAATTTTAGCTAAAATTCTGGTTTTAAACCCTTCGAAAGTCTTTGCATAATTTCGTCTAATCATAAACTGATCGCATAGTTGAGAAAATAAAGTTTCAATTCTTTTTCGGTACTTTTTGAAGAGATAAAACTGAGGTTTATACTCTTTTTGATTGGATCTTTTCGGTGTTTCTAATCGAATATTAGCTTCATTAAATAAGTCAATTTGAATTGTTTGTGACAAATAACCTTTGTCCCCAAGTAGCACACAATCATACATTTGAGTTTTAACATCTTTCAAAAAATGAATGTCATGAACAGATGCGGGACTGATATCAATACTCTGGAAAACACCATTTAAAGAACAAATAGCATGAAGTTTATAGCCATAAAAAGACATTTGCTGAGAAGCACAAAAACCTCTATTTGGTGCACTATACTGATGTTCTTTGCAAATTTTCGAGCGATTAATTCTTGCTATTTTACACACTTCCAACGGCATACTATCAACGATGAAACAAGTTTCAAATTCATTAAATTCTTTCGCTAATTTGAGGCGAATACTATTAATTTGCCCTGATAATCTACGTTTTCTACGATTGTAAATACTACGCTCAATTTTACAACTTAACGCATTAGGAAGATTTCGAAATAAATGATTTTCACTATCAAGACCCATAAATTCAGCGGTTAAGACAAGACTGATGAGTTCTAAATCAAAAAGTTTAGGTCTTCTACGTTGATAAATTAAAAGTGTATCTGTTGATATTTTTCGTAGAACTTCCAATATTCTTTCGTAATTTGCAAGTAAGTTGTTCATTGTAAATGTTTTGTAGTTAAAACAATTTACTGATTTTCAATCAAATGAACAACTTTATTCTTTATTAATCAAAATGCACAACGGGTAGAAATATTTAAAGATGTTCAAACAAAATCGATATACAAAACTTTTTATCTGTTCGCTCTGTGTTTTTATTATAGGAATATTCTCGACTGGATATGGCTATAATTTGGATTATAACAAAAATGATTATGATGTATATTTTTTACTTGTTAGATTTCTTCTTATCCTCATAGGATTTATAATCGGTGTGTTTAGCTTAATAAAAGGATTTGTAAAAATATATCGAAAATAAATACTCTAATTTTACTCATATAGTTTATATAAAATATTGATTTAGATGAAAAAAATAATATTCTTTTTCGCAGTCGTTACATTTTCTGTGATGACTTCTTTTGCTCAGAAAAATGACAAAATTAAAAGTGAAGAAATCAAAACAAACAAAGCAAATTTTAGTCGAATTAATTCAATTAAAAATTGGACAAAAATAAAAGAAATTGAAACTGATGATTCTACCGAAGGTGGTTTTATTAATTATTATTTTTTGAACGATAAATTAGAAAAAATTGTGGTTCGAAAATTTGGAGAATCAGGTCAATATTTAGCCGAATATTATTTGTTAAATGATAAATAGTCTTTTGTTTTTGAACAAGATACACTTATAATTTTCCTTTATATTGGAAAGGATTTGATGATAAAAAATCGAAAATTGAAGAATTTCGTTATTATTTTGAAGATAGAAAATTGATTCATTTTATAGGAAAATCTAAAAATTACAAAACTGAAAGTAAAGATACTTTGGACGAATTTGATGAGATAATTAAGATGGAAAATAATTATAAATAAATGATTTATAATAGCTATATTACAATTTGATTAACTTGTTTTATGTTCAAACTATATCCATTTCATTTTTGTTCTTTAGTGTTATTGTTTCTATTAATTAATACACAACATTTTTGGATTCATGAAACTGGAATTTTCGCGATTGTTTTATATTTAATAGAGCTTATTTTATTCGTAGGATTAATTATTTCTACAATACTAAAGTTGTATAAATATTTTGATGATGCTGAAAGAAATTTCAAAAAAGGAATACCTGTTTTTATTAGCACTGTTTTTTTGACTTTAGTTTTTCTATATCCATCAGGAATAATTACTGATAATACAATTTATGGTAAGGATAAATTATTTGCTTTTAGTGAAGGAACCGCAAGTTGCGGTATCAGCTATCATTTTAAATCAGATAGTATTTATATTGTAAATTCGTTTTGTTTTTTCCCATCACGAGAAGTTGGTAAATACTATCTGAAAAATGACACAATATATTTTGATACTATTACTAATAAACAATATAAATTCGGAACAATAAATAGAAAAGATTCCATTTTAGAATTATATTATTTAGAACCTCGAACATTCAATTTTGACACATTGAAAGTAGATTCCACTATTATTAAAAGGAAAATTGAAAATTCAAAAAGTCATAGTTTTAATATCTCAGAAATAAATAATCTTGAATAAAAAAATCCGTCAATTGACGGATTTTATCTTTTTAATACACTTCTTCTTTTTTGAAGAAAACTGTGTCATTTCCTTTTCTAAATTTCAGTTCCGAATATCGAATCGTGTAATCATCAGACATTCCGTAAGTTTCTAAAATAAAATTATCTTTGAAACGATAATTTCTATTGGTTTTATGTTTTGCATTCGAGCCTAACTCTTCTTTCAAACTCAGTGTTTCTGGAGAAATTTTGAAGCGAGAATCAGTTTCTATTCGATTAATAATTGTATTGACATCGGCAGAATCCATAATCAAAACTGTTTCTAGTTTCATGTTTTTAATTCCAGAAATATCTGTCGATACAATCTTTAAATTTCCTTTAAAACCAATTCCAGCTTGATGTAAATCGGTTTTCAAATCATCGTTGGAATACATTTGACTTCTGTAACCATATTTCATCATCGGAATCATCACAATAAAAAATATCGTAAGTGATACAATCATTGCAGCTTTGTTGTAGCCAGCCATTCGCAATCCATAATAGATAAATGGAATCAAAATCAATAATACAATTCCGAATATAATGACAGCAATTAATCCTGATTCCATTAGCCGTTAATCATATTTAAAAATTCGTCTTCCGTCAACACGACAACTGTTCCTATTTCTTCTGCTTTTTTCAGTTTACTTCCAGCTTTGTCGCCAGCAACCAAGAAATTTAAGTTTTTAGAAACTGCAGAAATATTTTTCCCGCCATGATCTTCCACCATTTTTTGCGCATCAGTTCGATTGAATTTTGTCAAAGTTCCTGTAAACAGAAACGTTTTGCCTTCCAAAGAATCTGACAAAGGTTTTGCTTCTTCACCAACCTCGAAATTCAATCCATAATCACGTAAACGTTGAATCAAAATTTGATGTTGTTCTTCTTTAAAATATTCCTTAATCGAAATTGCAATTTTTTCTCCAACATCTGTTACAGAAACCAATTCTTCCATTGTTGCATTCATCAAACGATCAATAGTTTGAAAATGTTTGACTAATTTTTTTGCAACCGTTTCACCAACATGACGAATTCCAATTGCATACAACACCTTTTCGAAAGGTTGCTCTTTAGATTTTTCGACAGAATTAATAATATTTTGAGCAGATTTTTCAGCCATTCTTTCTAAAGGCAAAATATCTTCTTTTTGTAAAGTATAAAAATCAGCAATGTTATTTAGCAAATTTGCTTTGTGTAACAAAACTGCTGTTTCACCACCAATACTCTCAATATCCATTGCTTTTCGAGAAACAAAATGCTCTAATTTTCCAATAATTTGTGGCTCACAACCATTCTCATTTGGACAATAATGCTGTGCTTCGCCATCGTTACGAATTAATTCTGTTCCGCAAGAAGGACAATTTTTAATAAATTCGATTTCTTCCGTTCCAGGTTTGCGAACATCAGTATTAACACCAACAATTTTCGGAATAATTTCGCCGCCTTTTTCCACATAAACCATATCACCAATGCGGATATCCAACTTTTTAATAATATCTTCGTTGTGGACAGAAGCACGTTTTACGATTGTTCCAGCCAAAGAAACAGGTGCAAGATTTGCAACAGGCGTAATCGCTCCAGTACGACCAACTTGATAATCGATGCTCAATAATTCGGTTTCGGCAGCTTCAGCTTTAAATTTATACGCCATTGCCCAACGTGGAGATTTCGCAGTATAACCTAATTCATCTTGTTGCGAAAAAGAATTCACTTTGATCACAATTCCGTCCGTTTCGTAAGGTAAATTTTTGCGTTCGATATCCCAATGATCTACAAAAGCCAAAACTTCTTCCAAAGAAGTACATAATTTTGACGTATGCGGAATCTTAAAACCTAATTCATCAGCGGCTTGTAGCATTTCCCATTGCGTAGAATAAGGCAAATTATTTCCGATAAAATAATACGGAAAGCATTGTAAACCACGTTTCGCAACTTCGGTATTATCTTGTAATTTTAATGATCCAGAAGCGGTATTTCGAGGATTTGCATACAATTCTAAACCATTATTAGCGCGTTCTTCATTAATTGAAGCAAATTTATTGAGCGGAATTGTAATTTCTCCACGCATATAAAAACGTTCAGGATAATTTCCTTTCAATTTTAAAGGGACAGATTGTATCGTACGAATATTATTCGTGATTTCATCACCTTGTGTTCCATCTCCACGCGTTACAGCCTGCGTCAATTCACCATTTTCGTATAAAATAGAAATCGAAGCGCCGTCATATTTCAATTCGCAAACAAATTCTACTTTTTCACCTAACGTTTTCTCAATTCGTTTTTCCCAATCTTGTAAATCTTCAACTGAATATGAATTGTCTAACGAATACATTCTAAATTCGTGTGTAATCGTCGGAAAATTTTTTGTAACCATTCCACCAACGCGTTGTGTAGGGGAATTAACATCAAAAAAGATAGGATTTTCGTCTTCTAATCGTTTTAATTCTTTCAATTTCAAATCAAATTCGAAATCAGAAATTGTCGGATTATCTAAAACGTAATAATTATAATTATGCTGAGTAAGCTCTTCTCGAAGCGCTAAAATTTTGTCTTGTATTTCCATTCTAAAAATGTTACCGAACAAAGATAAACACTTGAATTAATACGAACAATTTTTAAAATAATTTGGAATGATTTATATTTAGGAATATTTATTGCAACGTTTATTGAAAAAAATAATCAACTATGAATAATTTATTGGAAGTTTTGGACACAAAATCAAAAGGTTTTGAAAATACAGTTTCTATCGTAACAACTGGAGCAGCAGCAGGAATTGCAATTTCGAAAGCAATTAACAAAAACGAAAAAATTGGAGCTGTTGTGGGGGTAGGAGTAGGCTTGCTAGTTTATGCAATGTTTAGTCCTCAAAACAAATTGGAAAAAGAGAATAAAAAACTGGAAAAGCAAATAGAAGAGTTTGAAGCTAAATTGGAAAAGTAATCTGTTTTTATTTGTAAGTATTTTAACTTATTTGGTGAGTTTAATTTTGCTTGTTCATTTATTAAATTTTAATTTTGTTGAATATTATTCTGGAGAGTCTAAAGCAGAATATTTAGGAATTGCATATCTAATATTAGGATATATAACGATATCAGAGTTGCCAATTGATTTTATCTGTTGGTTAGGGAACTTTACATTATTATTTTCTTGGATTTTTTATAAGAAAAAAATAGGATTAATATTAGGTATTATCGCTGTTATTCAAATGTCATTATACGGAATTAATCATTTGACAAGAATAAATATTTTACAAATACATGAATATGATTTACCACTTTTTGGTTATTGGATTTGGTTATTTTCGTCCATTTTTGTGTTAATTCATCATTATAAGAAATATAAATTAAAAAGTCAAACTTTGTAAAGTTTGACTTTTTTCGTTTACGATATTCATAATTTGCTCTCGAAGATGATTAGATAGAATTTATTTTTACAGTGTTTTAAATATTTTTATCCTAATAATGATATTGTTTTTTGAGTTAATTAATAATTTAAACTCTTCAAAAGCCTCTGTATAATGCCAATTTGGACTGATTTTCTTCTATTTTACGAATATGATAATTCGTTTTCGAAGATAATTTAAGTATAAATAAAATATGCTTGTATAATTTATTGATCTTATATTGTATTATATACCGGTAGTGCATTTGTAT